>WTKI01000250.1:0-1487 GCA_011524425.1 Altererythrobacter sp.
AACGGATGGCTTCATCAAGGGAAGGGTGATCGCCGACCTTTAGACCGTGAATGCGGAAAGTTTCATCTGACCAGTAAACCTCGTTTGAAACAAGATCGAGCCGCCAATGGCCGATATGAGCATTGGCTTCAGTCAATTTAAGCCAACGGTTTCGTTCTTCCGCTTCGCGTACTTTTTGTCGCAAATCATCGGCTTGTTGTTCTAAATGCTTTTTGGCCCTGCTGTCTCGCATCGCCAGCAAAAGCAGCATGCTACAGACGGACAAAGCCAGAAGCGGTACAGTCACAGGACCAAGTAAGCTTCGGTCAAGCAAAGCTGCAATCGATAGGGAGCCTGCGGCGACAACCAATGCGAGGCTGACAACCCGACCTGATTGAGCCAGAAATTTGTAACTCAGGGCGCGCATGGTCGGACTGACCTACAAAAATGTAGCAAACCAAACTTTCACATAGTGCTACGGCAATTCACTAGGTTTGGAAAAGAGAGCCCTGCTGGCTATCGATCTTCAAATTCCGGCGAGTCACATGCAATTGGCGCTTGCACAAGAGCCCATCATGCTCACATGTTTGCAAAACTATGTTGCGGCAGTACGAACTTGTTGAGCGGGTCAAAGCGTATGACCCAGACGCTGACGAAGCGGTCCTGAACCGTGCTTATGTCTATACCGTCCAGAAACACGGGACGCAGAAGCGTGCCTCAGGCGACCCCTATTTTAGCCACCCTGTCGAAGTAGCGGGCCTGATGACAGATTTGCAGCTTGATCAGGAAACAATAATTACGGCGCTGCTGCATGATACGGTTGAAGACACACTTGCGACGATAGACGATATCGAAGCGAACTTTGGCGCTGATGTTGCGCGTTTGGTAGATGGCGTAACAAAGCTCTCAAAAATTGAGGCAATGCCAGAGAATGAACGCGCAGCAGAAAACCTGCGCAAATTCCTGCTCGCGATGAGTGAGGATATTCGGGTCCTGCTGGTCAAGCTTGCGGACCGTCTTCACAATATGCGAACGCTGCATTTCATCAAATCGCCAGAGAAACGCCAGCGGATCGCGCGCGAGACTATGGATATCTATGCACCGCTGGCAGAGCGGGTGGGCATGTACGAATATATGCGAGAAATGCAGCTTCTGGCGTTCGAGCAACTTGAACCTGAGGCGTTCAGGACGATTAATGATCGGCTGGAGGCATTGCGCAGCCAAGACGGCGGACAAGTCGATGCCATTGCTTTGAAAGTGAAGCAGGCCCTCGCGGAAGCCGGTTTGCAAGTCGAAGTATCCGGCCGGGAAAAGCACCCCTATTCAATCTGGCACAAAATGGCTGAGCGGCATGTCTCTTTCGAGCAGGTGACAGACATCATGGCCTTTCGCGTCATCTGCGAGAACGTGGCTGATTGCTACAGGGCAATGGGCATTCTCCATACCACCTGGCAATTCTTGCCTGGCAAATTCAAGGACTACATATCTACACCCAAGTCGAATGGGTA
>WTKI01000250.1:1587-3315 GCA_011524425.1 Altererythrobacter sp.
CGGATTTTTGCTTTTACGCCCAAAGGCAGCCTGTTCCAACTTCCGAAAGGCGCGACCCCTATCGACTTTGCCTTTGCTGTACATACCGACCTCGGTGCACAAGCCGTGGGCGCCAAGATCAATGGACGGCATATGCCGCTTCGTACACCTCTCAATAATGGCGATGTGGTTGAAGTTATAAAGAGCAAGAAGGCCGAACCCCAGCTTTCTTGGCTCAGCTTTGTTGTGACCGGGAAGGCGCGGGCAGCAATCCGGCGTGCAGTACGGCTAAAAGAACGCGCAGAAATCGCAGAGATTGGCAGCAAGCTGTTTGATGCGATTGCAGCCCGGGTTCCCGCCAAGATCGGCAAGAAAGCAGTCCGAGAAGCGCTGAAACGCTTGGAGATGGATGAAGAGCAAGACCTTATGTATGCCATTGGCGCTGCCAAGTTATCTGATCGTGAGGTCATGGAAGCTTTGGTGCCGGGGTGTACTGCCGAATTCGACGAGAATGAGGACTGGTCACGCGGCGACCATGCCATCTCTATTCGAGGTCTGACGCCAGGTGTCGGTTTTGAGCTGGCGCAATGTTGCCGCCCTGTACCCGGCGATCGGATTGTCGGATTGCGCAAACCTGGCGAACGCGTGGTAGTACACTCGATCGACTGTCTGGAGTTGGCCTCGGGCGTCGATACGGATTGGCTCGATTTGTCCTGGGGCAAGCGCTCGCAAGGTGCCCTGGGTCGTCTGCGGGTGACGATCTATGATCGGCCAGGAACGCTGGCGGAAATGGCTGGTATTTTCGCTCAGAACGTCGCGAATGTAACGAGCTTGGAGCAGGTCGAGCTCGACCATCCATTTGTGACCTATGAAATCGATTCAGAAGTTCAGGACCTGGCGCATTTGACGCGTATTGTGAGCGCGCTGCGCGCAAGCGATGCCGTTGCGCAAGCAGAGCGTGTTTAGAGCAATTCGAGTGTAAGGTTTATTGAATCGCCTTTAGCTAGGCGTTCTGCGCGCATTACTTTCTTCGACACCAGCAGAACCCATTCGCGCGATTTGTCCTGCGGGAACACGGAAGTTTTCCACTCAGTTTCGCCAATTTTCGCGATCACTTTGACAGAACCAAATCCGCGGTGCCTGCCAAATTCCATCCGGTGAAGCGTCGCGTGTGTCGCGATATGCTCTGCTTGATCCCCGTCAATGGTGACCAGATGATAGGTTCCACGATCACCTCGCCAGCATGTGAGCGTAAGTGAGCAGCTAAGCTGGTCAGCCATTAGGAGATTGCCGCACCGGCACTGGAATATTGCAGATGTCTGCGCCGCCAGCGGGATGGATAAAGAACGGATCGCGTCTGTTTGCGCGTGCTGCGGCATAGCGCGCAAAACTTTCACTTTCGGTTGAGAGAAATTCGTATTGCGTCCGCTCTTCCTCGGGCAGATCGGCGACCACTCTTATGCTCAGGATCGGTGTGCGTTTGGCGGGGTCTTTGTAGAAGCCGAGCGCGCCTTTGCCGCGCGGCAGACTGGAGAGATGCTCCATTCCTTCGATGATCCTCCCGACCAGCGCGATGTTGCGATCTAAATGGCGTGGGGCGTGACCGATGACGGTGTACAGCTCTGCGCCAGAGCCTGTGTCCGGCGAATAATTTCGCCCCACTCCGACCATGCCATAGCAATGGATGGGCCACCACATTGCGTCCCAAGACAATTTTGCTTGAGCGACTGGCCAACCGGAAAAAAAGTC
>WTKI01000026.1 GCA_011524425.1 Altererythrobacter sp.
CTCTTGGACGGACTATCTGACTTTGAAGGGCGTTGCGCATAAGCAGCCACTGCACTGGCGTCTGCTGGACGGTGTGGAATGTGTTGTTCCTGGATCGGAAAGACATTGGAGGGCGCGTTTGCTGCCATTGGGAGCAGGCCGCACAAATCCAACGGGTTTTGAGCTTCTGCTGGTCGCGAACCAACCACAGCATCCCGATATTGCTTTTGAAGACGCTACAGGAACTCCAGCGACTAGTCTGATTGGCGAAGCACTGACACCAGCATTACGGGAACCGATCACTCGGATCATTGGCAATGCAGAGACGATCAAAGGCAAACTCGCTGGTCCAGTGCGTCAGGAATATAGTGAGTATGCCGGTGACATTGCTGCAGCGGGCCAACATCTATTAAGCTTGCTTGATGACTTGGCCGATCTCGAAGCGCTGGAATCCGAAGAGTTTATCACTGAGCTCGAGGCGGTTGAGCTTGGCGATGTCGCGCGTCGTGCTTCCGCTATGCTGAGCCAGAAAGCCAGCGAGCGCAACATTACTGTGATTTCACCAGATGAGAGTGACCGTGCGGTAGGTTTGGGAGAATTTCGCAGAATTCTTCAGATTGTCATCAACCTGGTCGGGAATGCGATTGCCTATTCCTCAGAGGGTAGCACAATCACAATGTCCCTGACAGAGGATGAGCAAGGCAGAGCTTGTCTGAGTGTCGCAGATGAAGGTCCCGGACTTGACGCTGATAAGCAGGAACGCATTTTCGACAAGTTTGAACGGTTGGGCCGCGATGACGAAGGCGGATCGGGCCTAGGGCTCTACATTTCGCGCAAGCTGGCTTTGGCAATGGACGGTGAACTATCGCTGGAGAGCGAAATTGGGCAGGGCGCGAAGTTTACTCTGGCCCTTCCTCGCAATGCCTAACGACGTACGCTCATAATTTCCGAAACCCCAGCCACATTAGCATACAACCGATCGCGCATGCGATCATGCCTCTTAGCGCCCATTGGGTTTCGCCGAGCATAAAGCTGTTGGCGGGCCAAGCGATTATCCCAAAGCCTTGCAAGGTCCAAAGGCCACCTGAAAGGCACAGAGCGAGACCTAGCGCCTGTGAAAACAGACGCAAGGTTCGCCTAATCATCTCTTATCGCTCGCCTACCGGAACGTAATCGCGCGCCGTGGGACCAGTATAAAGCTGGCGTGGGCGCCCGATGACCTGACCTGGGTCAGAGATCATTTCATTCCATTGCGCAACCCAGCCAACTGTCCGAGCAAGCGCGAATAGCGCTGTGAACATAGTAGTCGGGAAACCAACGGAGCTGAGTATGATCCCGGAGTAGAAATCGACATTCGGGAACAGCTTTTTCTCTTTGAAATAATCATCATTCAAAGCCAGCTCTTCCAGCTGGAGAGCCACTTCAAATACCGGATCAGTTGTATCCAAAGCTTCAAACACTTCGCGCAAGGTTTTCTGCATCACTGTCGCGCGAGGGTCGTAATTCTTATAGACTCGGTGTCCGAAGCCCATCAGCCTGAATGGATCGTTCTTGTCCTTAGCCCGCTCGATATAATGCGGAATGCGATCTGGCGTGCCGATCTCCTGCAGCATGTTCAGCGCGGCTTCGTTGGCGCCGCCATGCGCAGGCCCCCACAGACATGCAATACCAGCGGCAATACACGCAAATGGGTTAGCGCCTGACGAACCAGCCAAACGCACTGTCGAAGTGGATGCGTTTTGTTCGTGATCAGCGTGCAAAATGAAAATGCGGTCCATGGCCTTTTCAATGGCCGGATGCACTTCATACTCTTCAGCAGGAACGCCAAACGTCATGCGCAGGAAGTTGCCGGTGTAGCTCAGGTCATTCTTCGGCTGCATAAACGGCTGACCAACCGCATATTTGTAAGCCATTGCAGCAATCGTTGGCATTTTTGCGATAAGCCGGTGAGAGCTGATCTTCCGGTGCTCCGGATCGGAAATATCCGTACTGTCGTGATAGAATGCAGAAAGAGCACCAACCACACCGCACATAATGGCCATTGGGTGAGCGTCGCGACGGAAACCTTGGTAGAACTGCCGCAGCTGATCATGCAGCATTGTGTGACGCGTGATCGTATAGGTGAAGTCGTCGAGTTCATCTTGGCTAGGCAATTCGCCATTCAAGAGAAGGTAAGAAACTTCCATAAAGGACGAATGTTCGGCCAGTTGCCCGATTGGATACCCGCGGTGCAGCAAAATGCCTTCATTGCCGTCAATGTAGGTTAGCGCGCTCTCACAACTCGCTGTCGACTTATAGCCAGGATCGAATGTGAACGCGCCTGTTTGGCCATAGAGCTTGCGAATATCGACAACGTCAGGACCAGTGCTGCCTTCCAGCACGGGAAATTCGTAAGATTGGCCCCCCAGTTCAAGCTTGGCTTGCTTGTCCGACAACTTCATTCTCCTTCTCTACGCTTCGCATCAAGTCAGTCCGGCGCGCTTGCTTGCGCGTCGATCCGAGCGAGCGACTCCTCTCGTCCCAAAAGGACCAGAACATCGAAAATACCGGGCGATGTAGTCGTCCCGGTAAGTGCTGCGCGCAAGGGCTGCGCGAGCTTGCCAAGTCCCAATTCAAGTTCTTCGGCAGTTGTCTTGGTGATGGCTTCGAGCGCTTCGATTGTCCAGTGATTTTCTTGCTTAAATCGTTGCGCCAAAGTGGCTAATCGCGTCCGAGCATCATCATCAAGAAATTTTGCAGCTTTTTCCGTCATTTCGAGCGGTATATTGGCAAACAGAAAGGCACTGCCTTCTGCCAATTCATTCAAGTTTTTCGCGCGGGTCTTGAGAACCGGCATGGCCTGCTCAAGCAGTTTCGCGTCGCTTTCGCCCTGGATCAGCGGCTGAACAAGTTTCGCAAGGGTACCATCATCGGCTTCGCGTAGATAATGGCCATTGAGATTTTCAAGCTTCTTAAGGTCAAAACGCGACGGACTTTTGCCAACACCATCCAGATCGAAAAGCTCGATTGCTTCCACAAGGGAAATCTCCTCGCGGTCGCCGTGGCCCCACCCAAGCCGTAACAGGTAATTAAACAAAGCTTCTGGCAGAATGCCGAATTCGTCCCGATAGGCCTCGACACCAAGGGCCCCGTGACGTTTGGAAAGCTTTGCACCGTCTGCGCCATGGATCAGAGGGATATGCGCATATACGGGCTGTTCCCAATCGCCTTCAATCTCTTGCATGGCATGATAGATCGGCAATTGACGGAAGGCATTGTTCAGGTGGTCATCGCCTCTGATCACGTGGGTGACACCCATGTCGCGGTCATCAACCACTACCGCTAGCATATAAG
>WTKI01000030.1 GCA_011524425.1 Altererythrobacter sp.
AACCCCCACATGGCAAGGATTGTGACGAGGAATGCACAGCCCGCGACACCGCTGGCGACCAAAGCCAAACGCTGTTCGGAAAACGGGTCCAGGATCTGGCTGGTTACGCCTGCTGAAATGACGATACCAGCAACCATCATGATCCAAGTCACAGCTGCTGCGGCTGCGCGTCGCTCGCGCTTGACGCCAGAGGCCAGTAAAGCGAGCACGGTAGTTCCTCCGGCGCCGACGCCAATGCCAATGAGCAGGTAGGCTAGGATCGCGAGCACAAGCCCGCCTGCAAACACGCTGTTCATCAAGATTGCCGCATTGACTGCCATCAGTGTGCCAAGCACTAGAACTGAGATTCCGCCTATCACCCAAGGAGTTCGTGCACGGCCCTTATCTGATCCATGTCCCCAGACTGGCCGCGATAATTGGACGGCATAATGCCAAGCCACAAGTCCTGCAGGAATAGCCGCAGCCAGTCCGTATTCGACAACCATAACCCGGTTCAGGACAGAGGTTGTGAGCATCACAACCGCGCCGATCGATGCTTGAACGGCCCCGATCCTTATAATTGCGAGCCAGCCGAACCCGCTCGCTGGATGGTTGATCGCTATACTCGCCATCACAGATACCCGCCTAAGCCTAATGCTGACGCCATCATCCCGAAGACAAAGAGTGTGACGCCAACACCATTATACCAAGGTGCATAGCGTGCTGGGTTTTTCAGGAGGCGAGGCATTGCAGCGAATTGCGCAACTAACAAGCCGGCAACAGCTAATGCGGAGACTTGCAAATCCCAATACCAAAGCAAAGCGATGACAAGTGCTTGAGGCAATGCCATCACAATGCAGGCCAGAGCAGCCGCTTTACTAACTCCCAATGTTACCGGAAGTGAATTCAATCCTGTTTGAGTATCGCCTTCAACTGCTTTGAAGTCATTCAGCGTCATGATGCCGAATGCGCCGAGACTATAAAGGGCGACCACTGCCAGAATTTGCGGCGATGGCAGCATCGCGGCCATTACAGCAGCGCCTGTAAACCAGCTCAGGCCTTCGTATGTAAAGCCGACGAGCATAGGGCCGAGCCAACCGCTTTGTTTGAATCGAAAAGGTGGCGCGCTGTAGGCCCAAGCTGCGCCGAGACCAACAATTGTGGCCAATAGCACCCATAATCCCATGCTTGCTGCCAGAAGCAACGACAAGCCGGTCCACGCAATCGCGATCCTCAGCCCCCAAGTTCCGGCAATCCGGCCTGATGGTATGGGGCGATGCGGTTCGTTTATTGCGTCCACTTCACGGTCAAACCAGTCGTTCACTGCTTGACTGGTCCCGCAAACGAGAGGTCCGGTCAGCACCATTCCACCAAGAACGAAAAGCCAATTCGAGAGCAAAGGCTCGCCTGAGGAAACTACCCCGCAGACAAATGCCCAAATAGGCGGAAACCAAGTGATGGGCTTCAAAAGCTCAATTCCGTCCCGCAGCGCCGGGACAGGCGCATGCGGATTCGAGACGAGCGGACGTATCATGGCGTCAGGCTATGCCTGACAGGCCCAAGCGTCAAATTATTTTGACAGTTTGTTTCAACATGTGATGCGAATGTGCACCGAGCCTGGAAGGCTAGTCCTGATCATCCGACAGGTTGCCGAGCCCGTATCGATGCAGCTTGGAATAAAGACTTTGGCGGCTTAGGCCGAGAATCTCCGCCGCCGAGGCGCGGTTGTCAGAGGTGTATTTCAAAGCCGCTTCGATACACAAACGCTCAATTAGGTCTGTACTCTCGCGGACAATCTCTTTGAGCGACATGCGCCCGACAAGCTCTGTCAGCTGTTCGACCGAACGCGGCAAATCCTGATTTGAAGGCGGTAAATCACGCAAACGTCTGGCAATCTGGCGGATCACATAGCCTGTGTAGCGCTCCTCTTCTCCAACGCGCACAGCAGACAGTTCGACCGGCTCTCCGTCAAAACTTTCGCTTGCGCCCACAACCGTGGTGACATTTCTGGCAATTCCCTGCTTGGATAGCTGTCCTTCGATGAGTTCCAAATCAATGCCAGGGCGTCCAATCCATTCAGACAGAGGATTGCCTTGCACTTGCTCTTCGCCGGCTGCACCTACAAGTTCGATGAATGCCTGATTGGCAATACGAATGCGTCCTGCGCTGTCCGTCATAGCAAATGCATCAGGCATTTCTTCTACAATACCCAACATCGTCGCTGCTTCTGGTGACAGAGTTGCGTCATCATCGAATATGCGCACCAACAACAATTGTTTGCCGCGTTGTCTAAAGCCCGTTGCTGCCACCGTGACTTCGCGGTCTGCATACGCAACAGGCACTTCGATGGGCGTTACCTTCTCAGATACAAGCGCAGAGCCAAGGTAGGCGACTAATACATCCCGAGCGCCGCGGTCAAAGAAACCAAACACCCGCTTTCCGTTGAGGCCGCCGGGCTTTACACTCAATATTGCATGAGCTGCGCCATTTGCTTCGCGGACCTGATAGTTATCCGTGTCAACCACCAATACCGCTTCTGATGACTGCTCGAACAGCACGCGGTAACGCGTCTCAAGCTGCCGCAAGCGCATATAGTCACGCTCAAGCGACTGCTGCGCTTGTAACAGTTTTTGCTGAAGCAAGGCCGCTTCACGCATATCTCTGCCGATCGCGATGTGCTTATCACCACCGGCGAGTTGAATGAGAACATACTGTACAGAGATATTGCCGTCTTGGCTCAAATGATTGACGTGGCGCCAATGCTGCGAAACCCCTTTGCGAGATGCCGCAAGGATTTCCATTATCTTCGGCTTGCTTTCCGTTGTTACTGTGGCTGAAAAATCTTTGCCAATCCAATCTTCGAAGTCGGGATAGCGGTCCGGATTGGCGCTCCCGTCTAGGATTTTCCCGCTCTCGTCCAGAACGAGTGTTATGTCACCGACTATCATCGCCAGCTTGGAAGCTGCCTCTGCGTCAAGCACCTCAAACAGCGCGGAAAAATCCGCGAAAGGTTGCTTGTCTTCGATGCTGTTTTTCCGGGTAAGCACGGGAGACCTTGTTGGTTGTTAGGTGGAGGACGCGCCCTTGTGCGCTTCCATAACCATCCTTTCAGCTAAGGACAGCGCAGAAATCGCATCTGGTGCTGTCCCGTCGGCGCCACATTGCTCAACCAATTCCGGACGGGCGTTCACCAGCCGGCCTCCAATGATGACTCTTGTTGTTGGGGATTTTGACACACTTCGAATTGCCGCAATCAAATCTCTTAAAGTGGCGCTAAGACAATCGCAACTCACCGTCAATCCTACCACATCATACGCGTTGTCAGCGATGAT
>WTKI01000060.1 GCA_011524425.1 Altererythrobacter sp.
CATTACGATTTCGGACCAATTGATTGGCAAGAATTCGAAGCTGTTGTGCGCGGCGAAGGGCCGGTTGCACAAGAACGGATTAATACTCGTCGTGATGCATGGAACAACGGCGCATGGGTGCGCGAAGCAGCTGACGCCCACGCTGCTAAACAACGCAACCTTGCAGCAGCGTAGGGGCACACGAGGCAAGCTATGAGTGATTGGCCGCTTTGGGAAGTGTTCGTACGTACAAGCGGTGGTCTCGACCATCGGCATGCAGGATCGATTCATGCGGCGGACGCCGCAATGGCAATTCAGAATGCGCGCGACACATATACACGCCGAATGGAAGGTGTGAGTCTGTGGGTGGTGCGCTCATCTGACATTACAGCTTCTGATCCCGACACCTCTGAAGCGATGTTTGAGCCAGCAGCCAGTAAGATCTACCGTCATCCCACATTCTACTCCTTGCCTGACTCAGTGGATCATATGTGATGGCAGTTGAGAACAACCAAAATCTGTTCAGCGCGCTTATTCAGCTTGGAGATGATGCGCTGATCCTCAGCCAGAGATTGTGTGAATGGTCTGGCCATGCACCGACGCTAGAACTTGACATCAGCCTGTCCAATCTCGCTCTCGATTTGGTCGGTCAGGCTACGCTGCTACTTAACTATGCTGGAGAAGTAGAAGGAACTGGTCGCAATGGTGATACCTTGGCGTATCGCCGCGATCACAATGAGTTCCGCAATTGCTTAATTGTTGAGCAGCCTAATGGAGACTTTGGCCAAACGGTGCTGCGACATTTCTTCTATTCTGCCTATGCGCTCCCAATGTATCAGGGTCTGGCAAAATCGACGGATGAGCACCTCGCGGCGATCGCTGAAAAGGCGATCAAGGAGCTGCGCTATCATTTTGAATATTCCAGCGGTTGGGTAATTCGCTTGGGTGATGGCACTGAAGAAAGCCGGACTCGAATGCTTAAAGCACTCGATTGGCTTTGGCGCTTCATCGACGACATGTTTGTTGAAGATGCAGCTTGGTCAGACCTAGTAGATGCCAATGTCGTTCCTTCACGTAAAGGATTACGCGAGGAATTTGATGCAACGGTGTTGGATGTGCTTTCACGCGCAGGACTTGAGTTACCTGCTCAAGTGTGGCCGATAACTGGCGGGCGCGAGGGACGGCATAGCGAACACCTTTCGCTCCTACTGGCCGAAATGCAGGTCCTCTCGCGCGCTCATCCAGAAGCGGCTTGGTGATCCTTATGGTCGGGTCGGCATCAACGGATCTGGCGGTCAAAGAAGCGCAACTGCGCGCTGTGCTCGCAGGCGTGCCTGATCCAGAAATTCCAGTGCTTTCGATTGTAGACTTAGGCATTGTGCGCGAAGTCAGCGACGATTGCGTTGCTCTGACACCAACCTATAGCGGTTGCCCGGCGACACACGTGATCGAACTTGCCACCCGCGAAGCGCTTGATAGGGCCGGTTTCGAGAACGTTTCCATAAAAATCGTATTGTCCCCTGCCTGGTCTACTTCGATGATTTCGGAAGCAGGGCATAAGAAGCTACGTGAGTATGGAATTTCACCACCCGTTGATCGACCTGGTCCAGCCGAGTGCCCGCGCTGTAGCTCGCAGCGCACACAAGAGGTTTCAAGGTTCGGCTCGACCCCCTGCAAGGCGTTATGGCGGTGCGGTGACTGTCAGGAACCCTTCGATCATTTCAAGTGTCATTAGGAAGCTCAATGTCGAACGAATTCCATTCTCTGCGGATCGCAGAGCGGCGCAATGAAACGACGGATGCGATCTCGCTGGTACTCGACATAAGAGAAGAGCTTCAGCCCCCTTTTTCATTCGAGCCAGGTCAGCATCTGACTTTGCGCTCAACGATCGATGGAGAAGAGGTTCGGCGCAACTATTCCCTGTGTTCCTCGCCTCATGAAGGGGAGTGGCGGGTTGCAGTCAAGCGCATGCCTCATGGTCGCTTTTCCAATTGGGCACATAAGCATCTCAAGGCCGGTGAGTATATCGATGTTATGCCGCCAACAGGTTCATTTACCTGGCCCTTTGATAGAAGCCGGATAGGGCGTTACGCCATGTTCGCAAGTGGGTCAGGCATCACTCCGGTCCTCTCACTCCTCAAGTCTGGTCTCGAGAACGAGCCCAAGAGTCATTTTGCACTCTTTTATGGTAATAAAGACAGCGACAGCATTCTCTTTCTCGAAGAAATTCATTCGCTTAAAGATCGCTATCTTGAACGCTTTGAGATCCATCATTTCCTCAGCCGCGAAGACGACGAGCTTTCTATCTTCAACGGACGGATCGATAGCTCGAAAATGTCCCTCATCATCGAGCAAATGCTGAACATTGAGCAGCTGGAAGCTGCATTTGTATGCGGACCGGAGGGGATGATGGTCGCGGTGGAATCGGCACTCAGCAAAGCAGGTTTGGACGCAAGTCACATCCTGTCAGAACGCTTTTCCGCGGCTGCGCTTAGCGACCAACAAATAAAGGCCATGGAAGAGCTTGAGGCGCGTGCAGCCGGCAAGCCAATCAAAGTAAGACTGGATGGTCGCACCCGAACGCTCGAATTCGATCCTGCAAAAGAGTCAATTCTAGAGAACGTTAGGGCGTCAGGTATGCGCGCGCCCTTTTCTTGCAAAGCAGGTGTCTGCGCCACTTGCCGCGCACGGGTCACAAAAGGGTCTGTTGAGATGATCCGGAATTTTGGATTGTCTGAAAAGGAAAGGCTTGAAGGCTATATTCTTACTTGCCAAGCCATTCCCGTTTCAGAAGATGTTGAGATTGATTTCGACCAGTGAAAAGACCGGTAATTACTTCTCACTCAAAATCAGATCTGTCACCATATCTGCAATCTCACTCGGCTTGATCGGTCCACCGGGATTATACCAATTAGACGTCCAATTGATCATCCCAAACACTAGCATGGTCTTAGCTCTCGCTTTATGTGGATTCACTTTAAGGGATGCATCAATTTCAACAATAAGCGATTGAAATTTTTCAACAATGCGACGTTGCTTCGCAACAATTGCGATCCGGTCAGCTTCTGCCAAGTTTGCCAGTTCACTAACTAGAATTTTCTGTTTGGCAGCAGCCTGGGAGTATTCCGACATAAACATACGCAACAGCGTGTGCAGCTTACCATCGGTCGATCCCCTAAGATCCAGGACATCTGCAACCATCTGCTCTAACCGGTCGACGTGGGACGACATGGCAGCGTACAACAGGTCCTCTTTCGAACCATAATAGTGATAAAGCAGAGACTTGGAAAACCCGCACTTCCGCGCAATGTCGTTGATAGATGTGCCAAGG
>WTKI01000154.1 GCA_011524425.1 Altererythrobacter sp.
GACATCTAGGAATTGGGGAAACCGGCCTGATTTAGAGACGTCCGGTTCTGGGTCGGTAGCTGACCGTCCGGTTGAGGTCGGCAGACACTCGAAAGCCGACATTCCGCTCGCGACCCAATTGCGGACGCTCCTACGTGAAAACCAGATGCGAATAGCAGACATTTTCATTAGTACTGCTTGCTTCCAAGTGGTCTGCCTTGCTGTCCTTCGCTCTTCCAATAGCCGGCGTTGAAAGTTAACATTAGGAGGTGGCTCAGGTTTCTTCTCTTTATCCTCGCAAAGCGATTGCGCAGGCGCCGCATCATTTGAACCGCGAAGAGCTACTTGCAATCTGCAAGCTCGAGATCGATGAGCCATCCGACATCACGAAGATGGTGGCCGAAAAAGACTATGTTCGTCTTCTTGAGGCGATCGCTAACGCAGAGGATGGACTTCCCAAAGCCCATATACGGCTCGGAATGTCGATGCGCTGCGAGGATCTCGGTGCTGTTGGGCTAGCATGGAAGAGCTCTCCAACTTTGCTGGAAGGATGGGATCGAGCCCAACGCTACGTCAGCGTTGTTGTCGGTGTTAGAGCACTTGAATTGACCCGAGGGGAAGAATCGACGGAGATCCGCTTTCTTCGACTAACCAATGAAGCTCCAAAAGGTGCAAAACTTTCAAACGAAGCAACCTTTGCATCTTTCATAGCGATTTGCCGCGAAGCTTCTGGTCGTCCATTCAAGCCGGTTCGAGCGCTTTGCGCGCACGAGTTTATCGGGGATCAGGCCTTCCTCGAAGACTATCTAGGTTGTTCGATTGAAGATCGCGCGGGCATAAATGCGATTGTCATTTCGAATGAAGAGTTGGCTTTGCCAAACGCTGTAGGCGACGACGCGATCTCTCGTTTCTTCGATCAACGGCTAGAAGAAATGCTGGCCGACATGTCGACAGAAGTTCCCATGGCGTTCCAAGTCAAATCTGAGATCGGCAAAAATCTGAGCGGAGGCATTCCGAAACTCTCAGATGTTGCCTCTGCACTTGGCGTGAGCGCTCGCACATTGCAGCGAAAACTAAGCGAAGAAGGTGCAGTGTTCCAGGAACTTGTTGATCAAGCACGCCGCGAGTTGGCTGAGCGGCTTTTGCGTACAACGCAGTACCCGCTCGTTGAAATTGCCTTTCTCACCGGTTTTGCAGAGCAAAGCGGATTTACAAGAGCTTTCAAGCGTTGGGCGGGCGAAACGCCACGCTCTTATCGTTTGGGGTCGCAAACAGGCCGATGACGCCATCTGCACAAACCTTGTCGTGCTAAGGCAAGAGACGCTGAAGCCACCGACCTATCCCATGCTTGTCTCCAACAATCAGGAACAAGCACATGACCACTCAAACCGACAACGCACTGATCACTCTGGTGATTGGCGGAACCGGCAAGACCGGTAAGAGAGTTGCAGACCGCCTGACAAGAATGGGCCAGGAAGTCCGCATTGGCTCTCGCTCTTCCCTTCCTTCGTTCGACTGGAACAATGAATCCGGCTGGGATGCCGCGCTCGATGGCGTCTCGAACATCTACATCACCTACTCACCAGATCTAGCCATGCCTGGGGCGAAAGATGCGATCAGCGCTTTGGTCCAGCGCGCCAAGTTGAAGGCCGTCAAGCGCCTCGTTCTCTTGTCCGGTCGCGGCGAACAGGAAGCGCAGGACTGCGAGCAGATCGTAGCGCAAAGCGGCCTTGGGTGGACAGTTGTCCGCGCAAGCTGGTTCAATCAGAATTTCTCAGAAGGTGCCTTTATCGACATGGTGCTAGGCGGAGCGATCACTCTTCCAGCAGGCGACACGCCAGAACCGTTTGTAGATGTTGATGACATCGCTGATGTCGCGGTCGCAGCGCTCAGTGAAGACGGGCACCATGGCGAAATTTACGAGGTCACTGGCCCACGCTTGATGACCATGGCCGATATCGCGGCGGACCTGTCTGCTGCGACGGGACGCGACATTGCCTTTGTCAATGTGCCGCATGTTGCTTTCATCGAAGAGCTCATCAAATCTGGCGCCCCACAAGATGTCGTGTGGATGCTCGATTATCTGTTCTCCACGGTGCTGGATGGGCGAAACGCGCACTTGTCAGACGGCGTAGAGCGAGCTCTCGGTCGCAAACCTAAGGACTTTGCCGACTACGCCCGTGATGTGGCTGCAACCGGTGTTTGGAGGGTGGCGGCATGACCTATGAATGGCCCCTCTATTTTTGTCTTTTCCTTGCACTTTGGAGTGCAATTGTCGCTGGCAACTTCTCCGCATTCTCAGAATTTATCATGTCTGCACTCACGAAGACCGAGCCAGCTGGCGGGATTGAGGCAATGCAGCACATAAATCTTGATGTGATCAAAACGCAGTTTGTAGCTGGCATCCTCTCCATCGCAGTCTTTTCAGTGCTTTTTGCGCTCTACAGCCTCGCGGTGTTTGAAGGCGCAGCAATGGTCACACTAGTCATAGCCAGTCTGGTGTACGTCCCCAGTGTCTTTCTGATTACGATGCTTGGCAATGTGCCGATGAACAACCGTCTCGCCAGCTTGGATCATACCAGTGTCGAAGCGCAGAACTACTGGATTGAGTACGGCGCGAAGTGGAATCAGCTTAATCACTTCCGTTCTTTAGGCAGCACCCTGACATCCGGATTCTACATCATCGCCGCAATTTCGCTCATCACAAGCGGACAGGTTTAAGCATGAGATATGCAGCGTTAAGCGCATCCACAATTCTAGCGATCGTGGTTTGGGGATGCTTGGTTTTTGCCGCCCTGGACCAAGGTTGGGGAAAGAGTGCGATTGCGGAGCAAGAAGACCTGCCGGGGTTCGAAATGGCAGCAAGGGAAATCGCCGAGCAAAACAATCAAGGTAATATCAGCTTCATTCTGATCGAGAGCGGAGCGCCGGTGGCAGACTTTCATCTCTCAATAGGTGAAGAGGTGAAAGCCCAAAGCGTTTTCCAGGTCGCATCCCTCGGCAAATGGGTCGCCGCATGGGGCGTGATGGCGCTTGTCGAAGATGGGAAGGTCGACCTTGATGCACCGGTTTCAGACTATCTCACGCGCTGGCAATTGCCGAATTCGGAGTTCGATGCCTCGGGCGTCACAGTACGGCGGTTGCTGAGCCACACTGCCGGCCTGACCGACGGCCTTGGTTATAATGGTTTCGCTACTGCACAAGAACGCCAGACTCTTGAAGCATCGCTAACGGAGGCCGCAGACGCCTCGCCAGCCAAGGATGGCCGGACAATTCTGGGCAATGAACCAGGTTCAGGCTTTTCCTATTCAGGCGGTGGATACACTATAT
>WTKI01000236.1 GCA_011524425.1 Altererythrobacter sp.
TCCAGTTATGGCGTGATCGATCCGGGCGCAGCCGAAGGCGCTCTTACAGAGGTCAAAGGTTTGGTTGAAAAACCGCCGGTTGAAGAAGCGCCATCAAACAAGATCATTTCAGGACGCTATATCCTGCAGCCTGAAGTGATGCGCACGCTTGAAAACCAAGGCAAAGGGGCTGGCGGTGAAATCCAGCTGACCGATGCGATGGCACGGATGATTGGTGACCAGCCCTTCCATGCAGTGACCTTTGACGGTGCGCGCTATGACTGCGGCAGCAAAACCGGTTTTGTCGAAGCAACGCTGGCGCTGGCGCTGGAACGCGAAGATATGGGCGATGAAGTCCGCGCTATTGCAACGCGTCTGCTTGGCTAGCCTGCTTCTGGGCTAGCCTCCTTCTGGGCTAGTCTCCGGCTTTTTCGCGTTCTTCGCGTTCGCGCTCTATCTTTTGCATTACGAATTCCAGCAATTCGTCATCCATCTGCCACGTCTGGATCATATGCGAAGGATGCAATGCTGCATTGAGGCATGAAATATGCGCCCAGCCGCCATTGCGCATGGTCGAAATATCGTCGGAATGGATCGTGATGTCGAACTGGTGAAATTCCTCTTCACCCATAGGTTCGCCGCAGAATGAGCAGGGCGAATTGTTGAAAGCGGGCTTCTTTTTGCGCTTTGTCGTTTTTCCGAGCTTCTTCGCAGGTTTGCCCAGCCGCTCCATCAGGTCCGTCATCGCGGCATTGAACGCAGCCTTGTCATCCGGCTCGGCCTCGGCCCAAAGCTCGGTGAGCTCTGACCCGCCCATTACAGCAGAGACGCGGTCGCGCGCCTGATCAAACAGTGCCATGGACGGTTTGCCAAACGCGGCAACCTTCTCAGCAAGATCATCAGGCATGTCTTCAAGCGGATAGCCGCGCATGGCCGCCACGCATTCAGCGGCTGCGACCATCTCGCACGCCATATCCGCATCGATTTCTTCAACGCCGTCCAAATCGAATGCGTTTTCCAAGTCAGCGACACTCTCTACCCCGCCCGCGAAATCCAGCGCGGTATCATTCTCAAACGATCCAGAACCCCAGGCACCCATAAAAAAACCTCCCGGACACCTATGTGCCCGAGAGGTCTTTATCATCGGTAAGCGTGTGCTGCTATCAGGCAGCAGGCTCCATTGCATCATCATCAGAGGCGGGGCCGTCGTCCGAGCCAGAGCTTTCAGAAAGCTCAAGCGGTACATCTGACACTTCTGCACTTTCCGCTTCGGTCGCTGCGCCTTGCACTAGCGAGCCGAGCGACGAGCCATCGAGCCCCAGCTCCTTCATCAGACCATCAAGCACCGGCGCTTGCGCGCGATAGGCAAGCGCCGCAGACACTGCATCGCCGGCAAGGTTGCCGCTTCCGCCGCCGCCTGCAACAGGCGCTGCGCCATTGCCGCTCCCGCCACCATTGGTGAGGCCGTCGACCTGTACGATCTTGATCGAGTCGATCGCTTCCATCGGCTTCGCGCTTTCGCGCACCACTTCCGGCAAGACTTTGAGCAGCGCAAGCTTCGTCTGCAGGCTGATCTGGTCCATCGACAAGATGTTCGCCGCTTCGTTGATCGCCTGCTGACCGGCCGCTTCGACTTCGAACCGGATCCGCGCGGCTTCTGCGCGCAGCTTCTCTGCCTCGGCTTCACCTTCCGCTTCGCGCCGCAAGGCTTCTGCACGGTTCGCCGCGGCATCACGCTCGGCTTCCGCTTCGACTTTAACGCCGATCGCTTCGCGTTCTGCCTGCTTTGACGCTTCGATCAGTTCGATGCGCTTCAAGCGGTCGGCGATCTCCGTTTCACGCGAGGTCGTGACCTGCTCTTCAGCGGCCACTGCCTTTGCACGGGCAGCATCCGCTTCAGCTTTCGCCTGGCTTTCTTCGCGAGACTTGTTCTGAACCGCGATCTGCTGCTCTTGACGAGCGATTTCAAGCGCACGGGTTTGATCGATCCGCGCTTCTTCAACCAACCGATCTGCTTCGATCTGCTGCGCGTCCACTTGCTTCTTCGCTTCGATCCGCGCCGCTTCTGCTTCCTGATTTCGTTCGGCCTGCTGGCGTGCGATCTCAGACATCTGCGCTGCACGGCGCACTTCAACTTCGCGCTCTTGCTCAAGCTGAGCGAACTCGTTGTCGCGCCCGATCTCATAGCTGCGCTTGTCCGCTTCGAGGTTCTTCGTCTCCATCTGGACGCGCGTATCCTGCTCGATATCGTTACGCAGCTTCTTGCGCGCTTCGATCTGCTCAGTCAGCTTTGTGAGACCCTCAGCGTCAAACGCGTTATTGGCGTTGAAGTGTTCGATGGAAGTCTGGTCGAGACCGGTCAGCGAGACCGATTCTAGTTCCAGCCCGTTCATCGCAAGATCGTTCGAGGAAACCTGCTGCACCTTCTGAACGAAGTCGGCACGTTGTTCGTGCAGCTCGTTCATGCTCATGCCTGCTGCAACCGAGCGCAGTGCGTCGACGAACTTGCCTTCGACAAGGTCTTTCAAGGCTTCGGGATGCATTGTGCGTTGGCCAAGCGTTTGCGCTGCCATCGCGATGGCTGTCGAATCAGGCCGTACGCGAACGTAGAATTCCGCCTTCACGTCGATCCGCAAGCGGTCGAGCGTGATCAGCGCGTCGGCGTTCTTGCGTTCAACCGCAAGCCGCACTGTGTTCATATTGACCGGCATAGTCTCGTGAAAAACGGGGAGCACAAGCGCGCCGCCATTCATGATGACTTTCTCTCCGCCAACGCCTGTTCGCACGAACGCGACTTCCTTGGACGCACGACGATACAGCCGAGTTATGGTGAAGAGGATGATGAGGAAGGCAAGAAAGCCGCCTCCTCCGAGTACTGCGATATCAAGAAAATTTTCCATTGCTTCTCCTTGGTTGGTGAACTGTGTGGTCGCGCACTATTGCGCGGTAATGACTGAGCTCTGCACGGGTGCAGCGAAGAACTGGCCGCCTTCCTTGCGGAGCAGAACCACTTGCTGCCCTGCAGCAAATGCTTGCGCGGCATCCTCAGGCTCAACCATGACCAGATGCGACTGGCCATGCTGGTCGAACACTTTCGCGCGGGCAGGCGAACCGCTGCGTGCGGTACCGTCCGTGATGACAGCCTCTCGCCCGAGCAATGTGTCCACATTAACCGCAGTGGTCTTGTCCTTGGGCAGGATCGCGCCAAGCGGCCGCACAAGGACGCCTGTGACCGGCAAAGCCAGCCCTGCTGTAATCAACGCGGCGAGCCAGCGCTCAAACGGCGCGCCGAGCAGACTGTCCGCGAGCGCCTGGATGCCAAGCCCCGC
>WTKI01000259.1 GCA_011524425.1 Altererythrobacter sp.
CATCATTTGTGCCCTACTACCAGCCAAAGCGCTAGCAGAATGGCAGAAAACCATGCTTCCTGTCTCTTAAAGGATCGATTTTGAACGCAAAGTTACCTTCGCGAAACAACATAAATCCTGACAATTTTACTCTGGAGCGCCGCCGGAACCGGAATCTTCGCTGTCTTCTTCTGATTCCGGACGCGTCTCGAACACTTTATCGACGAGCCCGAAATCCTTGGCTTCGTCTGCAGTCAACCAGGTGTCGCGATCCATTGCTTCTTTGATTTCAGCGACTTTCTTGCCGGTGTATTTGGAATACAGCTCGTGCATGGTTTCTTTAAGACGCAGGATCTCGCGCGCTTGGATTTCGATATCAGACGCCATCCCGCGGGCACCGCCAGAAGGTTGGTGAACCATGATGCGTGCCTGCGGGAGCGCGATGCGCATGCCCGGTTCGCCCGCAGCCATCAGGAATGAACCCATAGAGCATGCTTGCCCGATACAAACCGTCGACACGCGCGGTTTGATATATTGCATGGTGTCATGGATGGCCATGCCAGCTGTGACGACGCCGCCTGGCGAATTGATATACATGCTGATCGGCTTCGAAGGGTTTTCGCTTTCCAGAAACAGCAATTGGGCAACGATCAGCGACGCCATGCCATCTTCGACTTGGCCGGTGACGAACACGATCCGCTCACGCAGCAGCCGTGAGAAGATGTCAAAGCTGCGCTCTCCCCGGCTGGTTTGCTCCACCACAACCGGCACCAGAGCGCCGGTAAGAGGATCACGAGTAAACTGACCTTGAGAGCCAAAGGTTTGACCGGAATTTCCGAGCACGTCGATCATGCGAATACGTCCTTGTCTGCAATGTTGCGTTCCTATGTCGCGATCACGAGCGCGATGTTCAAGTGCATTAACCCTTGAAAGTGGATTCCATGCCGGCTGGGAATGCAACAGGCCGTGCATAAGTTTAGTATGCGAGAGGTAAATACACAGCCTTGCGCTTAAGCAGACTTCACGCTGTCGAGAAATTCATCTGCATGCTTGCGCAGTAAAGTGAGCTGGGAACGCAGTTGCTCAGAACTTTCCTGCAAGCGATCTGCTGTGTCCCGGGATCCCGACATCAGGTTGTTCACATCTTCTATGTTGTCACTCACCTGCCCGGTGTTGCTCGCAGCAAGATCAACTGCCCTGGCAAGCTCTCTGCCGGCGTTGGCTTGCTGCTCAACCGCGCCAGCAATCGCACCGGCAGAAGACTGAAGTTCGATAACTTCCTGCGCGATTGTTGCCAACGCAGAGGCGCTCTGGCCGGTCGCATTCTGCATGGCCATAATGAGCAGTTCCACGCGGGCCGTTTCCCGATGGGTCTGCGCGGCAAGCTCTTTCACTTCATTGGCCACAACAGCAAACCCGCGCCCTGTATCGGCATGACGCGCCGCTTCGATCGCGGCATTAAGGGCAAGCAAGTTGGTCCGCCGTGCAATGCCCGCGATAACTTCTACGATCTGGCTGATCTGATCAGCAGATTCAGTCATCTCTTTGATCGTGGTATCTGCGCTTTGCGCGGCGGCGGCCGCTTTGATCGCACGTTCAGAGCTGACCCCAGCTTGCTCGCTAACCTCGTTAATCGACAAAGCAAACTGATCGGATGCAGCAGCTGCACCTGTCATATAGCCAGACGCGTCCGACAAAATTCGCCTGGAATCCTCTACTCTTTGAAAGGATGTTTCTACGTTAGAGGCCAAAGATCTCGCGCCATCACTGACTGTCTTTGATGCAGCAGAGACTTGGACCGCAACACCGGAAATGGTTTCTTCAAATTTCTCAGCAAATGAATGAAGCAAAGCAGTTTGCTCAGCGCGCTGCTCTTCCTTGTGCCTGTCCAATTCCCGTTGTTGCTCGAGCTCTCGCATCGCGTTCTCGGCAGCTTGAACTTGCACCCCCCTAAAGACTTCAAGCGAGCGCGCCAGCACCCCCACTTCATCCTCGCGCGTTCTTCCAGGGATCTCTAATTCGCTTTGTCCGCGCGCAATTCGCTCACTGGCGTCACTTATCGCTGCGATAGGCACAATGACCCGCCGCGTCAGCAGCGTTTTGCCTACAATCAGCAATACCATCATAATTGAAATGGCGGCGAAACATGCCATCGAGAGCATTTTGGCATCTTGCAAATTTGATTGCGATACCGCGCGAACTCTAATCTTGAGCACCCCTTGAAGCTCTGTGATTTGTACGCTGGTACGACTTATGGCCGCATAGCTTGCTTCTAAATAGTCCTGATCCGGGGCAAGAGAGCGTGACGAATTGCCCAATGCGAGCAGCGACGTTTCAAGCCGGGCAAGTTCTTCTTCCAGAACGACCAGAATTTGAGAAAACTGAGCGTCATCCTCCTTTTGGCTTTGGTTAAGAAGGGCCACGGCCTTCTGGCGTGCCTGCTGTACAGCGTTGAGCTCTTTGGACCCTAAAGAACCAAGGCTTTCAGGCTCACGGTAGTTTTCCAACCCTGTCAGTATGATCGACAGTTTTCGTCTTAACTTTACCGACTCATAGCCAATGTCGCTTAACTGCGAGATTTCAGCCGCTCGCTCTTCCATTCGGCTAAACCCGTAAAGTGCGATGCTGCCTAGAAGCAGCGCCATCATTCCAAGGAGCAGCAATACTCCGCCAAACTGTTTGGCGATGGATGTCGGGCGAAGCCAATCGCTAAGCATTACTCGGGCATCGGACCTCTCGCGCTCTGGCGCAATAATGCCTCGCGACGACTTGCCTAATTCTACCACTAAAACCTCGCAAACAACAGTTGCCAGCGCATGGCCAGGACAATTCGGTAAATTGCCCATTGGCCGAAGCGATGCGATTTGGGTTAACGGGTTCTGGCTTATGTTGAGTGATTAGCCGCCTAAGTGAAAACCGATATTTGCGCGAAACACTCTCGGCGCGGACAAGAGCTTTGATAATGACTTGCCCAGCTCTGCATCGCAGATGTTCAGGTACAAATTCGAGTGCGGGCCCGGCATACGAAGAGGCGCGAACAGCCAAGCTGCCCGCGCCTTCTTTCAAACCGTGATCGCCGCCTTCACAAGAAGGCAATTGAACGGCTGATTACTTCTTCGCTGCCGGTTTCTTAGCGGCAGGTTTTTTAGCCGGAGCCTTTTTTGCAGCAGGTTTCTTAGCCGCAGGCTTCTTAGCCGGAGCCTTTTTTGCAGCAGGCTTGTCATCAGCTTTCTTAGCCGGCGCTTTCTTAGCGGCAGGCTTCTTGGCAGCTGCTTTCTTAGCCGGTGCCTTTTTCTTGGCAGGCGCTTTCTTGGCTTTAGCGACTTCAGCTTCTTCGTCCGCTTCGATCGCTGCTTCCAGCTCTTCTTGCGTTACTTCACGCTCTGTAACTTCAGCCTTGTCGAACAGGAAGTCGACCACCTTGTCTTCATAAAGCGGGGCGCGCAATTGCGCCGCTGCCATAGGCTCTTGCTGGACATATTGAATGAACCGCTCGCGATCCTCAGCGCGGTATTGTTGCGCCGCCTGCTGGATCAGCATGCTCATTTCTTGGCTAGTGACTTCTACACCATTGGCTTGGCCGATTTCTGACAATAGCAGGCCAAGACGCACACGGCGCTCGGCAATGTGGCGGTAATCGTCTTTTTCCGCTTCGATTTCTTTTTGCGCCGCTTCCGGATCTTCCTCGCGCGCGGCTTCTTGCTGCAGCTGAGCCCAGATTTGCTCAAATTCAGCGTCCACCATATTGCCCGGCACTTCGAAGTCGTGCCCTGCTGCAAGTGTATCAAGCAGCTGGCGCTTCATCTGCGTGCGGGTAAGACCAGCTGTCTGCTGTTCCAATTGGCCTTTCAGGAGCTCTTTCAGCTTGTCCAAGCTGTCAAGGCCCAGCGATTTTGCAAAGTCTTCATCGACCTTGGTTTCAGTTTCGACTTTGACCTGTTTAACGGTGATCGCGAATTGCGCTTCTTTGCCTTTCAGGTCTTCAGCCTGATAATCTGCCGGGAATGTGACAGTGATGGTTTTCTCATCACCGGTCTTCACACCAACGAGTTGCTCTTCGAAGCCGGGAATGAACTGGCCTGAACCCAGAACCAGCGGCGCATCGTCTGCCTTGCCGCCTTCGAATTCCACGCCATCGACGCTGCCGACAAAATCAATGATCAGCTGATCACCGTCAGCCGCCTTCTTGGTTTTAGCAGCATCCTTGTAAGACTTGTTGTTGCCAGCAAGGTCCTTAAGCGCTTCGTCAACCTGCTTGTCAGCAACCGGAACAACCAGCTTTTCAAGCTTGATGCCATCGGTGGACGGCGCTTCTACAACCGGCAGGACTTCCAGCTCGACCGTCAGCTTGGCATCTTTGCCGTCTTCATAGCCTTCACCCAGCTCGATTTTCGGCTGCATTGCAGGACGGAGCTCTTTTTCCTTCATGAGCTCATCGACCGAATCGCGGATGGTATCGTTCACCACTTGGCCGTGAATCTGCTCGCCATGCATTTTCTTGACCAGATTCGCTGGCACTTTGCCCGGGCGGAAACCCGGCATGCGCACTTGCGGTGCAACTTTCTTGATCTCCGCATCGACCTTGTCTGCAATCTCTTTTGCAGTGATGGTCAGCTCATATCCGCGCTTGAGACCTTCATTGGTCTTTTCTGTGATCTTCATGGGAAAAAACTTAAGCCTTCTCAGTATTTTGCGAGTCCGAACATGGGCTAGCGGAGGTGGTGCGGGCGAAGGGACTCGAACCCCCACATCTTGCGATACTGGTACCTAAAACCAGCGCGTCTACCAATTCCGCCACGCCCGCATCCTGAACGAAGCGGCGCGGGAAACCCAAAGGTCCCCGCGCGCGTTGCTGTGCGCCTCTAAAGGGGTGAGAGGAAAAGGGCAAGCGTAAGCCGCTTGTTTCGCATCTCTAACGCGACTAATGGCGCGCCATGACTGAAGAAACTGCACAAGACACACCACCCGATCACTTGTCCGTAAACCCGCGCAGCGCATTTTTCGACAGCGAGAAGCTGCAGCGCGGCGTTGGCATCAAGTTCAAGGACCGCGTGCGCACGGATATAGAGGAATATTGCATTTCCGAAGGCTGGGTGCGGGTCCAGGCAGGCAAGACAGTTGACCGCAAGGGCCAGCCCCTGACGATCAAATTGAACGGACCGGTCGAAGCATGGTATGAAGACCTGGGCGAAAATCCGCCGGTCGCTAAGAAGGGTTAAGCCCGCGATTAGCTTGCCAAGTGGCAGGTTACTCGCCACTTGCAGGCACATATGGCATCGCTCTCGAAACCTCAGGTCATCATCATTGGCCGTCCCAATGTGGGCAAGTCGACGCTGTTTAACCGCCTCGTCGGCAAAAAGCTTGCGCTGGTCGATGATCAGCCCGGCGTCACACGCGATCGCCGGATGGGCGATGCCGAGCTTGCGGGCTTGAACTTTACCATCGTTGATACCGCCGGGTGGGAGGATGAAGACGAACTCACTCTACCGGGCCGGATGCGCAAGCAAACCGAAGCGAGCCTGGAAGGGGCAGACGCGGCTTTGTTCGTGATCGACGCGCGTGCGGGCCTGACTCCGCTCGATAATGAGATCGCCCGATATCTGCGCGAACATGACGTGCCTATAGTGCTGGTTGCAAACAAGGCAGAGGGTTCAGCTGGCGAAAGCGGCGTACTGGAGAGCTATTCGCTGGGTCTTGGTGACCCGGTTCCGCTGTCTGCCGAGCACGGCGAAGGGGTCGCTGATCTTTTTCAGGCGCTTTGGCCGATTATCGGCGCAAAGGCAGAGGCAGCGCAAGCGGCTGCAGAATTTGAATCGAGCGAGGATGAAGACGCACCGCTCGGTCCGTTAAAGCTCGCAATTGTCGGACGGCCTAATGCAGGCAAGTCCACACTGATCAACCGGCTGCTTGGCGAGGATCGGCTGCTGACCGGGCCAGAGGCAGGGATTACACGCGACTCCATCGCGATCGACTGGCAATGGGACGATCCCAAGGCGGGGGAGACACGCGAAATTCGCCTGATCGACACGGCCGGTATGCGCAAGAAACGCAATGTGACTGAGAAGCTGGAGAAGCTCTCTGTCGCCGATGCGCGGCGCGCGGTGGACTTTGCCGAGGTAGTGATCCTGCTGCTCGATGCCACTCAGGGGCTAGAGCATCAGGATTTGAAGATCGCTAGCATGGTTCTTGAAGAAGGCCGCGCGCTGATGATTGCAATCAACAAATGGGACGTGGCGCAAGACGCCTCGAGCCTGTTCAACGGCGTGCGCGCAGCACTAGATGATGGCCTCGCGCAAGTGCGCGGCTTGCCGCTGTTTGCGGTCTCAGCGAAGACCGGCAAAGGCTTAGACACGATGCTGAGCGCGGCGTTTGAAATCCGCGAAAGCTGGTCCAAGCGGGTGCCGACCGCAGCGCTCAACCGCTGGTTCGATGACGCGATGGCAGCGAACCCGCCACCTGCACCAGGTGGGCGCCGGGTAAAGCTGCGCTACATCACTCAGGCTGGCACACGCCCACCGCGCTTCGTCGTGTTCGGAACAAGGCTGGAATCGCTACCAAAGAGCTACGAGCGGTATCTAGTGAACGGCATTCGCGCAAAACTAGGATTTGAGGCCGTGCCCGTGCGCGTTGTGCTTAAGAGCCCGAAAAACCCATACAACGCCAATAGAGGCGGAGGCGGCAATTACAGCGGAGGCGATGGCCGGTCATGATCCTTGATCTGCTCGTAAACAGCAATATTGCAGCAGACCTGCTGGAACGTACTTCTAGCACGTTCAGAGTGCAGGAAATGGTGCGGCTGAGCTTAGCCCCTGCCTTCCTGTTGGCTGGTATCGGCGCGATCATGAACGTCATGATGAGCCGGTTGATCTGGGTCGCAGAACGGATCGAGCGACTGGAAGCGCGCATGGAAGATGAGCGCTCTCGCAAAGAAATGGTGGAGATCGCGCGGCTTTGTCAGAGGCGTAGCCTGGCGCAGCGCGCTGTGATGTTCTCGACCGCTGCAGCGCTAACGGTTTGCGTTGTAATCGCTCTGCTTTTCGTGAGCGCCTTTATTGAGCCGCAGATCGGATCGCTGGTCGCCATCGCATGGATCGCCAGTATGGGGTTCCTCATTACCGGTCTGGTGCATTTTGCGATGGAGACGATCGTGGCCGCCGGCGGTCAAAAGATATTCCGCAAGATATTGGAAGAGGACCAGTCAGACAGCTGAAGCGATCTGCAAGAAGCTCTGCAACAAATAAAGGGCGGAGCATTTCTGCCCCGCCCCAGCGAACCCGCAGGCTCTTATTCGATTGGTGATCAGTCAGTTTTGATGTCGATCCGGCGCAGCATATAGACGCCTTTGATCTTACGGATCTTGTTATACAGCTCGATCACAGTGCGGTTGCTCTCTGCTTCGCGTTCCTTGCCCCATTCAGCCATGAACGCATCATAACGCTCTTTGCTAGGCGCTAGAGAAGCGGTGTCTGGATAGGTCACCGTGAGCATCAGGTTGAAGCTGCCATCACCATACGGCACGCCCCAGATCGCATAGCTTTTGATATGGCCCAGTTTCTTCGCCACTTCATTGCCGGCAACCCAGGTCTCTTTCAGGCCTGCAAGATAGGTTTCAAACTGGCCCTCATCGACTTTGACGACGGTGAGTTCCAGCACCTCTTCAGAAGGCGTATAGTCCTCGAAGGGTTCCATTTGTGCAGCCGCCGGTGTTGCAACAGCCAATGCAGTGGCAGCGCATGCGAACGCTGCAGTCTTCAAAAAATTCATGATTACATTCCCCCAATAGATTGTGTGATGAGACACGACCCTTTTGAGGAGACTTGTGCGACCTAATCCGATTTGGATTTTCAAGGTCTCCTGCGCGCATTGCTGCGCACGGGAAGACTATAGGTCAAATGAAATCGAAGTGACTTGTAGAGATGCGACAGGAAGGGCCCGGCAAGGGTTGGCGGCGCTGTTTGCAGCTATCCGCCAAGAACCGGTGCTTGATCAGTCGCCGTCCCCTGCGGGTTTGCTTTGCAGCTGGACATAGTTTTCCAGCCCCATGCGTTCGATCATTTCGAACTGGGTTTCCAGGAAGTCGACATGCTCTTCTTCGCTTTCCAGGATGCGAGCAAAAATCTCGCGAGTGACATAGTCGCGCACTTTCTCACAATGCTCGATCGCATCCTGCAGCAGCGGAATGGCTTCATGCTCCACCGCGAGGTCTGCTTTGAGGATTTCCTCGACGCTCTCGCCAACCTTCAGCTTGTGGATCGCCTGAAAGTTCGGCAGCCCGCCGAGAAACAGCACGCGTTCCGCCAACACATCCGCATGCTTCATCTCGTCGATGGATTCATGCCGCTCATACTCGGCCAGCTTGTGCACGCCCCAATCGGCAAGCACACGGTAATGCAGCCAGTATTGGTTGATGGCGGTCAGCTCGTTAGTGAGCGCCTTGTTCAGAAATTCAATGACAGTCGCGTCGCCCTTCATGGCGCAATTCCCCTTGTCCAAAGGTCGTTTCTTACAGTGGTGATGTGCCAGACTATATGCCCTTCACTCACCCACTTCGCAAGGGGTTTATCGAAATTTTCGTATATATTTCAGTAGTTTGCGAGGCATTCGCAATAGCGGAAAGTTACCTCAGAATGCGAATTCTTTGCAACAAGCGGGTGCGCAGCTGCCATGGCGTTCTTCGCTCAAAATTTCGTCAGCATCTTCAAGGCATTGGCCACAATTGGGCCGCTTGCCCATGGCCGCATAGACAGCCTCTGCATCGCCGTTCGCATGCTGTGCCGCACGGCGAAAATCCGTTTCCCGGATTGCATTGCAAATGCACACGTACATCTTGCCTACAAACTCCTGCGATTGATTCGCAATAGCCAAGTTATGCGAATTATTCTCAATAGCAAGGGTTTTTTGTTGTTCTGGGTCGACTCTACTTTTTCAACGCAAACAGTTTGCCGTAGGTCAGACAACGCCAAAGCCATTCGAGCGGCCCATAGCGGAAATTATCTAGCCATGGCTTGGACCACAGCAGCATGATCGCGCATGTCCCGATGACTATTCCATAAAGCTCCGGACGATTGAGTTTACCGTAAAGACCGAACCCCCAGCCGTGGAACAGGACGATCATCAGAACCGATGTGCCGAGGTAGTTCGTGAATGCAGCTCTGCCAGCAGCTCTTATGCGCTCGCTAAGCCAGCCGGTGGCATATGGGGCATACAGCACCAGCACAGCTGCCAGCCCGATCACCATCACAAGACGGGGCAATACCGAGAAACCCACAAAGGCTGCTAGAGTGCCGTAATATGTAAAGCCGCTCGCCTGTATCCAGAGACCGATCGCCAAATGGGCAAGCGCACCTGCGATCACACCGGTCCATCCCCAAAAGCGCATGCGCTGTGCGTCAAATTCGCCAGAGAACATACCCATCCGGTAAAGCGCCGCCCCCATCAGCATCAGTGGAAGCGTTTCCAGTCCGAACAGCATCAAATTGGCCAAAGGTTCTGTGAGATTGTTCTCGATCCGGTGCGCGACAAGCCCGGTAAATTCTCCAGCCGAGATTAGAGCGGTTTCCGCTTCGTCAGCCGCGAGCGCTGCAGTCTTTGGGGCGGCCAGACCAGCGCGCATCTCGCTAAAGTTATCGCCTTCGCCCAGCGGCGTATCCGCAACAAAAGGAAGAGGCGCCATCATAAGCGCGTAGAGAACGGCGCCCGCAATGTAGCTGAACAGCCCAACCTTCCACTGCACCGAGACAGTCCAGCGCAATGCCAGCAAAACGACAAGCCCGATCACAGCGTAATAAAACAGGATATCGCCGCGCCAGATCACGAAGAAATGGAACAATCCGAACAAGCCAAGCCAGAACAACCGCCTCGCCTGTAGCCACCGTGTCTCGCCCCGGGCCCAGCTGCGTTCCATAAACAGATAAAGACCTGCACCGAACAAAAGCGTGAACAGCCCGCGCATTTTGCCGTCGATCAACACAAATTGCGCGATCCACTGCCAGCCGCCCGGATCGCCATCGGGAACCAGAAAGCCGTCTGGATACATATAGGCGCTGAAAGGCTGCCCGAACGCGATGATATTGGCGGCGAGAATGCCCATGACCGCAAGGCCGCGTATAAAATCGAGCGAACCGATCCGCTCTGACTTTGAGACAGGTGCCGCCTCGCCGGCGGCCAGAGCTGGCTCTGGAGCATCATTATCAAAGACTTCACTGGTATCTGGCATTGTCCACCCTCGCCTGTGCAAGCGGCTTTATTGCGCAAAGAAAAGGCCACGTTAACCTAAAATTAGCGGTATCCTGCGATCCCAGTGCACGAACCCGCCAACCGGCGGAATTGTATAGGGCAATCCAGGGGGACCCAACCGTTGCGTGTACTCGCTTTGGCATCGCAGAAAGGTGGCTCAGGCAAGACCACCCTCTCCGGACATCTTGCCGTCCAGGCTCAGCGCGCAGGTGCTGGCCCGGTCGTCCTGATCGACATCGACCCACAAGGCTCTCTCGCCGATTGGTGGAACGAGCGTGAAGCAGAATATCCTGCATTCGCTCAGACAACCGTCGCGCGTTTGGCCAATGACTTGCAGGTTTTGCGCCAGCAAGGCTTCAAGCTGGCTGTGATCGACACGCCGCCTGCAATCACTATGGCGATCCAGTCAGTGATTTCAGTTGCGGAACTGATCGTTGTTCCCACACGCCCCAGCCCGCACGATTTGCGTGCAGTTGGTGCGACAGTTGACCTGTGCGAGCGTGCTGGCAAGCCGCTGGTGTTTGTCGTCAACGCAGCAACGCCTAAAGCAAAGATCACGTCTGAAGCTGCTGTTGCGCTTTCGCAGCACGGCACGGTTGCTCCGATCACTCTGCACCACCGCACAGACTTTGCAGCATCAATGATCGATGGCCGCACAGTGATGGAAGTGGATCCGGAAAGCCGCAGTGCCGCAGAAGTCACAGCGCTGTGGAAATACATTTACGACCGTCTGGAAAAGAACTTCCGCCGCACGGTCTTCGCAGCACCAAACTCGCAGTCTCAACTGCCTGGTTCCAATCGCCCAGCAGGTGGCTTCGGTCGCCGCGTCGCTCAATAAGAGAGGGACGCGACCATGAACGAAGCCAGCTTCGCCTCTTTGAGCCCAACGCTGCTGGCCCGCAAAGGCGGCGCTAAGCCAGCTATGCGGCCGCAGCTTGCTCCGATCCCTGACAAGACGCCTAAGAATCTGGATGATCTGGGCTGGAATGACATGGGTGAAGATGCTGCATCTGCACCAGAAGCCGATGACAGCGCTGAAGTCGTACAACTCAAGCCTAACCCAGCGGCAGGCAAGGTTGCGATCACGCAAGACAATTCACCTGGTCCAATCACTAAGCCTGTTCGCAAGCGCCAATCCGCGCTCAAGCAAGGCAAGCGCGCGGCATTTACTCTGCGTCTGGATCAGGAACGCCATCTCAAGCTGCGTCTTGCAGCGACCATGCAGGAAACCAGCGCGCAAGAGCTTGTAACCAAAGCTCTGGACGCTCTGCTGGCAGAGATGACGGAACTGGAAACTCTCGCCGCTCAGATGAAAAAAAACTGAGCGCGAAATTCTCGCTGAAAGTGAAGGAAGGGGAAGATCAATGACCCGCACCGCAAAAACTGCAAACATCATTGCTCCTAAAGTAGCATTGGCCGTTACAACTGCGCTCGCAAGCGTTGCGCTGGCTGGCTGCACTACTGGCGGCGACGCGCCGCGCGCAGATAGCTCTTACAGCAAAGCGCAAAGCGCGCTGGCTAAAGGCGAAGCTGCAAAGGCTGTCACCCATGCAGAAGCTGCCGTTCAGGCAGAACCGCGCAATGCAAGCTATCGTGCGATGCTGGGCGCAGCCTATCTTGAAAGCGGTCGTTTCCAGTCTGCTGCCACAAGTTTTGGCGACGCGCTGGATCTGGGTGACACGGACCCGCGCACTGTTCTGAGTTACGCACTGGCGCAAACGGCCATGGGCAATAACAAAGCTGCAGTTGTGGCTCTTCGTGAAAACGAGAACAACATTGACGGTGCAGATCTGGGTCTCGCTCTGGCACTTGCCGGCGATGCAGATCGCGGCGTTGAAGTCCTCGGCAATGCTCTGCGTGCCGGTCAGAATTCCGCCAAGCTGCGTCAGAACCTTGCTTATGCCTACGCGCTGCAAGGCAATTGGCGCGGTGCCCGCGTGATGGCTGCTGAAGATGTTCCCGCTGACCAGCTGGACGAACGTATCAGCCAGTGGGCGCGCATGGGCAAGCCGGAAGACTATCAGATGCGCGTTGCAACGCTGCTCAATGTCACTCCGACTTATGACGCTGGCCAGCCAACCTATCTCGCGCTTGGCAACCACCCTGCTCATGCCGAAATGGTTGCAGAAGCAGCGGCAGAGTTGCCGATGCAGGAAGCAGCTCCGGCAACATTTGCTGAAGCACAGCCGGCCGCTGTTGCAGCGCCTGCTGCTAAGCCAGCAGCGAAGCCAGCAACTCCGGCTCGTGTCGCTGCTGCTCCGGCAAAGATCCGCTATGTTTCCAATCCGGTGATTCAGCAGATCAACACAGATTATGACGAGCGCCGCGCAAGCGCCAAGAAGCGTCCAAGCAACCGTTTGGCAGCGCGTTCTTCGCAGCGTCGTATGGCGTCGACTGCCGACAAAGCGACAGATACACATCTGGTACAGCTGGGCAGCTTCTCTAGCCGCAAGAGCGCTGAGAACGCCTGGTCAATCTACCAGAAGCGCTATCCGAACCTTAAAGGTCACGACATGGTGATCACGCAGGCTAATGTCGCCGGGAAAACCTATTACCGTGTTGCAGCCGCAGGTTTCGGCAAGAATGGCGCAGCCGCTATGTGCGGACAGGTTAAGGCATCCGGCCAAGGTTGTCTGGCCTATGCCGACAGCACCGGCCTTCCTGGGGCAACGGACAAGGTTATCCGCGTGGCTGCACGCTAAGTTCAAGCTTCAAAGAGCTTTCAGCGAGACTGCCCCCGGCCCTACCAAGGGTGCGGGGGTAGTTTTTTTTAGCCTTTGAATAGCTCGGTTTCGACCTCCGTCGAAACCTTGCGGCGCCGGCCATTCCTCTACCCGGCTACTCATGCGACTATCCAAACTGGGTGGTCGGATGGGGGAGTGGGATAGCATAGCTAAGGGAAACGCGGACCCGCTTCACGCACGCAACAAACTATTCAACCAACCCCAACCCCGCCTTTGAACAGCGCGGTGACGCGGCCTTGGGTTGGCTGACCGTCAAACGGCGTATTGTCAGCCGTCGCTGCCATTTTGCGGCGATCCACCACCCACGGCTTTTCTGGATCAACCAGCGCGATATCCGCTTCAGAGCCTTCCGCCAGTGCGCCCGCTTCCAAGCCCAGCAGTTTCGCAGGATTGCCAGCGAGAAGCTCAAATGCGCGGCCCATCTCGATCACCTGGTCACGCACCAGCGTTAGCGTCATCGCGAGCAGCGTTTCCGCGCCCGCCATGCCCGGCTCTGCATCGGCAAAGGGCAACCGCTTATCCTCTGGTCCGCGCGGATCATGCCCGCTGGAAATCACATCGATTACGCCTTCACCCATCGCCGCGATCACCGCTTGCCGGTCGGACTCGCTTCGCAAGGGCGGGGAAAGCCGCATGAAAGTCGTGAATTCAGCCGTGGCAAGGTCTGACAGCATGAAATGCGCTGGCGTGACCCCTGCAGTAACATTGACGCCGCGCGCTTTGGCATCGCGCACAAGTCTGATCGAGCCGGCGGTTGTCACTTGGCGGATGTGAAGCCGCGCGCCGCTCATTTCAGCAAGCGCAATATCGCGCGCTACAGCAAGAGCCTCCGCTTCAGCAGGCGCACTCGGCAGACCCAGCCGGGTTGCCATCTCACCTGCTGTTGCAACGGCCTCGCCAGTCAAACCGCCATCTTCGGCATGAGTGACAACGACAAGGTCGAGCATTGCCGCATATTGCATGATGCGCAGCATGACGCCGCTGTCCGCGACCCACCCGCGTCCTGTCGCAATGCCGCGCGCACCCGCCTCTTTCATCAGGCCGATTTCAGCCAGCTCGCTCCCCGCGAGCGTCTTTGTCGCGGCGGCCAAGGGATGCACCCACAAGTCAGGCTTGCCGCTCTTCGCAATGTAATTGACCCGGCTCGGCAGATCGAGCGGCGGAGACTGATCAGGCATCAACGCTGCGCGCGTAATGCCGCCAAAGTGAAACGCCGGTTTGTCCACCGCAAACACGCCCAGATCGACCAGTCCCGGCGCGATCAGCTGCCCTTTTGCATCCAGCGTTGTGTCTCCTGACTGTGCGGAAACATCGCCGACTGCATCGATCAGGCCATTGGCGAGCCGCACACCGCCCGCTCTTACGCCCTGCGGCGTTACGACAAGCCCGTTTGTTATGGTGAGAGGCTGTTGCTGCTTCATGACCAGCCCTCCACACCGCGCGCATTGCGGGTCAGGATATCCAGACACGCCATGCGGATTGCGACGCCCATTTCCACCTGCCGCGTTATGATCGAGCGATCGAGCAGATCGGCCACATCGCTGTCGATCTCTACTCCGCGGTTCATCGGGCCCGGGTGCATAACCAAGGCCTCTGGCGCTGCGCGCTCCAAGCGGTCCTTGGTAAGTCCATAAAGGTGATGATATTCGCGCGGGGACGGAATGAACTGGCCTTCCATCCGCTCTGTCTGAAGCCGCAGCATCATGACGACGTCTGCACCCTTCAAAGCTGCATCGAAATTGTAAAACGGTTCAGCGCCAATTGCCTCTACATCGGCAGGCATTAGAGCAGGCGGTGCGCACAGCCGCACACTGGCGCCAAGCGCTTGCAAGCAAAGCAGAGTGCTGCGCGCGACCCGGCTGTGCAGAATGTCGCCGCAGATCGTAACTGTAAGGCCGGTAAAGTCGTCGGCCGCCTCCCCACGCTGGCGCAACGCATGGCGCAAAGCGAGCGAATCCAGCAGTCCTTGCGTGGGGTGTTCGTGGCTTCCGTCCCCTGCATTAAGGACAGGACAATCGACTTTCTCTGCGATCAGTTTTGTCGCTCCGCTAGAGCCATGCCGGATCACGATTGCATCTGGGCGCATCGCGTTCAACGTGATCGCCGTATCAATCAGCGTTTCGCCTTTTTTCACGCTGGATTGCGCCGCGTGCATATTGACGACATCCGCTCCCAGGCGCTTGCCTGCAATCTCGAAGCTCAGCAGCGTTCGGGTGGAATTTTCAAAGAAGGCGTTGATGATGGTGAGGCCTGACAACAGGTCAACGTGCTTTGACGATTGCCGGTTCAATTCGATCCAGGGCTCTGCCTGATCAAGCAGGTACAGGATTTCATGCCGTTCAAGCTGCGAAATGCCAAGCAAGTCGCGATGCGGGAAGGCCAAGCTGCCCGCTGGATAGCGGCCGCTGGTCGATGCTGGGTCCGTCGATGTCATTAAAGCCATGCCGTTAGACGAGCTGTGTGCGTCGCTCAACCCCTTCAATCGCTTTCATTCCTGCCTTTTTGTTGGAAGTTTGCGCATAAGACACTAGTTTGGAAGGTAGTCACGTAAACGAATGGGGCATTCGATGAGTTTTGCAGGCAAAGTTTGGCGGCTTCTGGTTGGGATCAAAGACGGGCTGGTGCTCGTCTTCATGCTGCTGTTTTTCATGGCGCTGTTCGCTGTTTTGTCTGCGCGGCCAAGCCCCGGTCAGGTGCGCGATGGTGCACTGATGCTCGATCTCGACGGATTCATTGTTGAAGAGCGCGCGGAAATCGATCCAGTCCAAGCGCTGTTGTCGCAAGATGCACCGGTTCAGGAATTCGAAGCGCGCGAATTGGTCCGCGCCATCGATGCAGCCGTTGGAGATGAGCGGATCAATGCCGTGGTGCTTGACCTCACAGCGTTTCTGGGCGGCGGCCAGGTCCACTTGCAAGAGGTTGGCGAAGCGCTCGACCGGGTTCGCAAAGCGGAAAAGCCGGTGTTCGCGTATGGCCTCGCTTATAGCGATAGCAGCCTGATGTTGGCGGCTCATGCAGACGAAGTGTGGATGGACCCGCTAGGCCTTGCATACATCACTGGCCCGGGCGGCACTGTGCTGATGTATAAAGACCTCATCGGGAAGTTGAACATCAATCCCAAGGTCTACCGCGTCGGCGCTTACAAGGCAGCGGTCGAGCCCTATTTGCGCAGCGAATTCTCAGACGAGGCGCGCAGCAATATCCAGCCGATCTTTGATACACGTTGGGAAGAATGGAAAGCGCATGTCAAAGCCGCGCGTCCGCAATCCAATATCGATCTGGTTGCCAATGATTCCGTCACTTACGTCCAAAGTAGCAACGGTGATCTTGCGCAAGCGGCTGTTGATGCAGGACTTGTCGACAAGCTCGGCACATATGAGGAGTTTGGCGCACGCGTGGCAGAAGTTGCCGGCGAAGGTCAGACAGACAAGCCCGGCGATTTTGCGCAGAACGATCTTGGCGTGTGGCTCGCAGCCAATCCGCCAAGCACTGACGGCAAGAAAATTGCGCTGGTCAACATTGCCGGCGTCATTGTCGATGGTGATGCCGGGCCCGGCACAGCAGGTGGTGACAGGATTGCTGATCTGCTCAAGAACGGGCTTGACGATGACTATGACGGCTTAGTCGTACGGGTTGATTCCGGCGGCGGTTCAGCGCTCGCGTCTGAAAAGATGCGGCTGGCGATCCAGATGTACCGCGACAAGGACATTCCTGTGGCAGTATCCTTTGCCAATGTCGCAGCCAGCGGCGGCTATTGGGTCGCATCAGCAAGCGACCGAATTTTCGCACAACCTGAGACTGTGACAGGCTCGATCGGTGTGTTCGGTTTCTTGCCGACATTTGAAAACTCGCTGTCTGAAATCGGCGTTGCAACTGACCGGTTTACCACCACGCCCTTGTCCGCTCAGCCTGACACGATCGGCGGTTTCACTCCTGAAGTGGATGCAGTCATTCAAAGCTCGGTCGAGCGGATCTATGACAAGTTCCTGACAATCGTCGCTGAAAATCGCGGCATGACGACGGAAGCTGTCCATGAAATGGCGCAAGGTCAGGTCTGGGACGGCGGCGCAGCACGCCAGAAAGGGCTGATAGACCAGTTCGGCGGTTTGCAAGACGCAGCAGCCTGGGTTGCAGAGCAAGGCGAAGCCAATGAAGACGGCTTCCATCTGGTCAGGCTGGGAAGCGCGCCCGATCCCTACCAATCACTGATCCGCCAATTGCTGACGAGCGATACCAAAACCAACTTCCTGCAGACCGGCCTTACAGGCCACATTGCTGTGGGCCAGCGCGCTGCGATGGGGCGCGTTGCAAGCGATATGGAGCGGATCGTCAACGGCACCGGGGTTCAGGCCTATTGCGAAGTCTGTCCAATGGATATGCGTGCTCAGGACCTGTCAAAAGGCCAGAAGCTGTTGCAACAGTTCGCTGGCTTGATCGCGCGCTAGGTCAGGAAAACAGCGCTTCGGCGCAGGGCTGGTTCCAGCCCAAAGGCAAGTCTGGACCTGTGGTGATTCGGTTGCCATCGGTAATATTGAGTATCTGCAATTCGATGACGAGACCATGCGCTTGCTTCCGGGCACAGGCATCTCTGTCAATTTCAACACCGCTGACCCGAGTGTCTATCAAGCCGCGATGAACAATATCCGTGACTTTGACGGTAATGATCTGGGCGGTGATGGAAACTGGCTGCGTATCGGTGAAGCCGACATCAACGGTGATGGCGATATGGATCAAATCCTCGTCAATGATGCCATCGGCCGCTTTGCAACCGTTGGCACCGCCCCAGATGGTCTGGTCTATTATGATGACCATGGCTGGGCCGGCGAAACGCGCGTTGCAGGCATCTATATCGATCCGCTGGTGGCTGATGGCACTGTAGTCGCAGGCAGCCCCGATGACAGCCAAGTGCGCTTCCAGAACGACCTTGCCATTGAGAACATCAATGGAGTGCTGGGCGCTGATGATTATGATGGCGATGGCATCTGGGAAGTCTATTTCGCGCTGACCGATGGCACTGCATATTTGCGCGCATTCATGCATGCCGATGGCAATATCCGCTATGCCAACTATCAGTCAGAGCAGCAGATGATCGATTATCTGACGGCCAA
>WTKI01000048.1:0-1750 GCA_011524425.1 Altererythrobacter sp.
GTCTAGGTGAAACGGCTGAAGCCAAGGCCACATTGGCACAGGTTAGCGGTCCGCGCCGCGCGGTTGCGAGATTGTGGGCGGCTTACGCAGAGAACAATGCTCCGGCACCTGCTGCTGCGACAGTGGAAGCAGCGCCTTCTGAAGCCGAACCGGTCGTAGGCGGATAAAGCCCGAAACAGCATGGCTAATAAGAAACGGGGTGGGGCAGTCGTGCTCTGCCCCGTTTTCATTTTTGCAACTTTGAACGCTGGTCAGCGCAGCCGTTTTACCATTACCTGACCACCGGGGCGGCGCTCGAGTGCAAAGTTCGGAATTGCTTCCATCATGTCTATAAGACGGCTGAAACCGTAATTGCGGGTGTCAAAGCTCGATCGATTTCCAGCCCGCTGACCGACCTCTGACAATTTCGCAAAACCGCCTTCGTCCCGGCGGCTAGCGTTATAGGCGTCGATCAAAAGATTGAGCAGTTCATCGTCAAGCACACTATCGTTCTTGCCGTTCTCCTGCTCTTCCTTTTCCGCTTTGATCAAGGCATTCACATCGATGAAACGAGTGCAGGCTTGCCTGAAGGCTTCAGGCGTTTTCTGCCCACCAAATCCATAGACTGGAATTCCATCCTGACGGATACGCATGGCGAGCGGCATGAAATCGCTGTCAGAGCTCATGATGCCAAAACCATGGACACGCCCCGAATAGAGCAGGTCGATGGCGTCAATCGTCATCTTCATGTCCGTCGCATTCTTGCCTTTGGTCATGTCGAATTGCTGCTGGGGCTCAATCCCATAGCGGTGCATCAGCTCGACCCAACCTTTCAGGCTAGTCTTGCGCCAATTCCCATAGGCTCTGCGGATATTGACCTGACCAAGCTCTGCCAAAACAGTGAGAACAGGATCTAGGCCAGCAGGACTCGCATTATCGGAGTCGATCAATAAAGCGATGTTGCGCGCGTCAAATTCACTCATAAGACCCTTGTGGCGTTCTGGCGTACGGCTCGCAACCGGATAAGCGCGCCAATCCGCATCAATCTTCTGGCAGAAATTCGCCTGTATCTTCGTCGAGCGAGTACAGCACGCCCTCTGTCAGAGAGAAATGTGCTCCGCGCAGCTTTAGAGAGTCCGATGCTTCCTTTTCAGCCACCCATGGAAAGGTCCTGAGGTTCGCAAGGCTTTGGCGGATGGCGGCAAACTCCATGGCAAGCTCGGCCTTGCGGCCAGTGGTCCCATATTTGCGGGCCACAGGCTCGCGCGCTTCCTCCAGAAGCTCAACCCAGTTTGCGATAAACGCTCCTTGCCCGTGCGGTTTTGCTTCCAAGCTCTGTGTCAGTGCGGCTTGGCATCCACCGCAACGCCCATGGCCCATCACTACGATCTGCTTCACTTCCAGCATCTGGACCGCAAATTCCACCGCAGCAGACACGCCATGATAACCTGGCGAGGTTTCAAACGGAGGAACCAACGCGGCGACGTTACGAACAACGAAGATATCGCCGGGGTCAACATCGAAAATCTGTGCGGGATCGACGCGGCTATCTGAACAGCCGATAATCATCAGCTTGGGATGCTGTCCCTCGCTGATCGTCTGTTCGAAACGCGCTTTCTGGCGCGGGTAGGTTTCTTCACGAAACCGCTGATAACCTTTTAGCAGCTCAGCAAACTCAGGCATGAATGGCTCCCCTCAAAGCCAGTTGGGATCAGAATCGCTCTCCGCGAATAACCTGAACATCCCACATTGTCAGCAGCAAGCTATGCGA
>WTKI01000048.1:1850-3291 GCA_011524425.1 Altererythrobacter sp.
CCTAATCCGCGCGCAAGTAACAAGCCAGACAAGATCGCAGGTGTTTCCATCGCCGCCATCACGGCCACCATATAGCCTCCAGGAGGCCGGTTTTGCGCTTCCAGGATTTCGACTGCAGTAACGAAGGTAACAACACTGACTGAGCCATAATGCGCAGCGACAGCGCCGGCGTTAATGCGGTCAAGCTTTCCAAAGCCTTTAAGCACAGCATACGCCACAAACGGGATCAAAAAGCTTGCGGCAATGCCGGCTGCAAGTGCAGCCAAGACCGTTCCATCTATCCCCGACTTCGAAACAGCAACGCCGCCTTTAAGGCCGATTGCAGCCATCAAGTATAACGACATGCCTTTGGCGATCGCTTCAGGTATCGCAAGATCAGACTTTGCAAAGGCAGCAAGCAAGCCCAAAACGAAGAACAGAACGACCGGGGAAGTGAAGGTCTGGAGAGTAGCAGCATCCATAATGAGCGCTCCCTATTCGCGCATACGAAATTCAGCAAGCACAGCCATTGCACCTATTCGACGCAACGACTAAATGTCCGCCCATGAACGATCTATCTGGTACATTGGGTCCCGGCTCTCCTGAAAAAAGCCCGCGTCAGCGTAAGCCTGATTGGATTCGCGTTAAAGCGCCCGTCAGCAAGGGCTACAATGAGACGCGCAAGCTGATGCGCGAGCTCAATTTGAACACAGTTTGTGAAGAGGCCGCTTGTCCCAATATCGGCGAGTGTTGGACCAAGAAGCACGCTACCGTCATGATCCTCGGCGATGTGTGCACTCGGGCGTGTGCGTTCTGCAACGTCAAAACCGGTATGCCTCGAACCGTCGATCCTCTCGAGCCTGAGAATACAGCGGTTGCTGCAGCCAAGATGGGGCTGGAGCATATCGTCATCACGAGCGTGGATCGCGATGACTTGCCCGATGGCGGGGCAGGTCAGTTCGTGAAGGTTATCGAAGCCTTACGGCGCAACACACCGGATACAACAATTGAGATTCTCACACCCGATTTCCGTGGCAAGATGCGTCCTGCGGTTGAGGCGATTTGTGAAGCAGGTCCTGATGTTTACAATCACAATCTGGAAACCGTTCCGCGCCTTTATCCGACAATCCGGCCCGGCGCCCGTTACTATGCCTCGCTGCGATTGTTGGAAGAAGTGAAGAGCCATGACCCCATGATTTTCACCAAGTCCGGCATTATGCTCGGTCTTGGTGAGCAGCGTCTGGAAGTGCATCAGGTAATGGATGATATGCGCAGCGCAGAAGTCGATTTCATCACAATGGGGCAATACCTTCAGCCAACGCCAAAGCACGCCGTGGTTGAAGAGTTTGTTACACCGCAAGCGTTCAACGCCTATGGCTCGATCGCACGCGCAAAAGGGTTCCTTCAGGTGGCCTCAAGCCCATTGACGCGTTCAAGCTATCACGCCGGTGATGATTTTGCT
>WTKI01000297.1 GCA_011524425.1 Altererythrobacter sp.
AAGGGGCTGAGGACGGCTCAAATGTCGTCACCGTGGATTTCGGCCGCAAGAAATAAACGCCGCTAGATCGCTTTCAACAGGACACTTCGGAGGCACAAATGCGCAAACCCATGTCCTTCATGCGGCAAAGGCGAAATCCAATGAAAAAGCGTCTGTCGCGAGCGATGCGGTAGTGGTCGGGGCAGTCACAAATTCTGTCAGCACAGCAGCCAAGAAAGCAGCAAGGCGAAGCTTTATCAGCAAACGGTTGGGCAAAGACCCAGCCGATGCTGCCGCTCAACCCGATCCGATTGGCAAAACCTTATTGCTTTATGGCGCAAGCAAAATTGCATCGCGATCTTTGCCGGGAGCGGTGCTCGTTGGCAGCGCAATGCTTGCGAAATCGGCCTTGAAGCGCAGAGCATTGCGCCGGACGCAAAGCGGCCCTTTAGCGCTTGAAACCGCCCTTGAGAATAAGCCTCAAGCAGAAAACCCCGACGCGGAAAAATAGCAGCCGCTTAAACGCTACCTCTTGATTTGCTCCCCTGCTTTGCGCCAACAGCGCACATGGCCGATCAAGATACGCTTCACCGCCGCGGTTTGCTGTTCATTTTGTCCTCGCCCTCTGGCGCGGGCAAAACAACCATTTCGCGCATGCTTTTAGAGCGCGATGATGCGGTAAAGCTATCTGTATCTGTCACCACCCGTCCTCCACGTCCCAATGAACAGGATGGCAAAGACTATTACTTCGTATCCGATGCGGAATTTGATCGCATGGTCGATGAAGACGATTTCTATGAATGGGCGCATGTGTTCGGGCATCGCTATGGCACGCCGAAAGGCGCGATCCGTAAAGCTTTGAAAGACGGCCAGGATTTCCTGTTCGATATTGACTGGCAAGGCACCCAGCAATTGAAGCAAAAGGACGATCAGGATGTCGTCACTGTGTTCATCTTACCGCCCAGCATCGCGGAACTGCGCCGGCGCTTGGAAACCCGCGCATCAGATAGCGCGGAAGTGATCGACAGCAGGATGGAGCGCGCCAAGGCCGAGATCAGCCATTGGGCGGAATACGAATATGTCGTGATCAACAATGATCTGGACGCATGCTATGCAAAGGTGAGCGAGATCCTCGCCGCCGAACGCATGCGCCGCCAGCGCCAGACAGGTCTCATCCCGTTTGTGCGCGAGTTGATGGAATAAGCGTCGATTATCCTTAGCCCAATCTTTCAGGACATCCGCTATTTGCCTGACGGATCGACCATACCGCCAATGCCCAGATTGGCGTTCACTATTCCGCCATCAATCGGGATTGTGGTTCCGACCACATAATCACCTGCGCGGCTAAGGAGATATATAGCGCCTCCGGCCATGTCCTCTGTCACACCGATGCGCTGCGAAGGGATGCCTTTCTTTACCGCCCCTTCGTTATCGCGCGCGGCACGATTCATGTCTGAGGGAAACGCGCCGGGACCTATGCCGTTCACCACGATATTATCGTTTATGAGCTCAGCCGCCATGCGCTTGGTAAGCTGGATCAAACCCGATTTTGACGCCTGATAGGGGTAAGTTGGCCAAGGGTTGATCTTCATCCCATCGATCGATGCGATCATCAGCACCTTGGCGGGACGTTGAGGCGAAGCGGCAGCTTTCAATAGGCCATGCAATTTCTGCGTCAGAAAGAACGGTGCTTTGACGTTCAAGTCCATAGTGCGATCCCAGCCCGCCTCGGTGAACTTGTCGAACGCCTCGCCCCAAGCTGCGCCTGCGTTATTCACCAGCAGGTCGAGCTTATCTTCTCGCGATGCGATCTCGTCAGCGATGCGCTGGATATCGTCCATTTGCGTGAGGTCAGCGACCAAGCCGACAACGCTATCGCCCAGCTCTTGTACGGTCGCGTCGACTTGCTCTTTCTTGCGCGCGGCGATGTAGACGCGAGCGCAGCCTGCTTCCAGCAGACCTTCTACGATCATCTTGCCAATGCCGCGGCTACCGCCGGTGACAAGCGCGATGCGGCCTTCAAGTCCGAACAGTGATTTAAGATCCATCATTGATTTTGCGCTCCTCAATACCCGCTAAGCTGAGCCACGCGTCCGGCATGATAATAGGCATCGCCCATAAACTCTGCGAGAGCACGATCACGCTTCATATAGAGGCCTATGTCATACTCGTCCGTCATGCCGATACCGCCATGCATTTGCACGCCTTCACGCACAGCAAGGCCAGCTGTTTTGGCAACCTTGGCTTTCGCGACGCTCGCCATCAGATCAGCCTTGGGACTGAGCTCTTCGCCTTTATTCGCATCGAGCAGCTGCTGCGCTTTGATCGTTGCAGCGCGCGCGATCTCAACCTCGGAATAAAGATGGGCCGCGCGGTGCTGAAGCGCTTGAAATTCGCCGATTAGCTTGCCGAACTGTTTGCGCTGTTTGAGATAGTCAACGGTCATATCCATCGCGCCGCGCGCTACGCCCACGCCCTCAGCAGCAGAGCCAATACGACCCGCTGCCAACATATTGGCCAGCAAAGTGCGGCCGCCATCGACTTCGCCGATCACTGCATCTCCGTCCAGCTCAACCCCGTCAAAGGTGATGTGTGACGCCATCGAACTATCGACCAGCCTTACGGGGTCCTGCGTCATATTGGCCGCATCCTTAGGCACTGCAAACAGCGTGATCCCTTCACGATCATCATCTGCGCCAGAAGTGCGTGCCGCGACAACGATCATATCCGCCGCCACAGCCTGAATTGCGAAAGATTTTTGGCCGGAAAGCTTGAACCCGTTACCGGATTTTTCAGCTTTACAAGCGATGCTTTCAGGCCGGTGCTTATTGCCTTCATCAATCGCCACAGAGAACACTGCTTCGCCCGAAACCAAGCCCGGTAGATAGCGCTCTTTCAGTTCGGCGCTTGCGCCATCCAATGCGGTTGCTGCAACCACAGAGCTGATGAGAAATGGTGAAGGCGACAGGTTGCGGCCAATCTCTTCCAACACGATGCCGGCTTCGACATGACCCATCCCTAGCCCGCCATCTTCTTCGGCAACCAGCATGCCGGTAAAGCCCATTTCAGCAAATTGGTGCCACAGCTTGTGTCCGAAGCCGTCCGGGCAATTGCCGTCACGATAGTGCCGCAGCTGTTTGGCGATATTACCTTCATCAGCCATAAACTGGCTGGCGCTATCAGCCAGCATGGCCTGATCTTCATTGTGATATAGTGGCATGGATCAGGCTCCTGGAAGTTCGAGAATGCGTTTGGAAATGACGTTCAGCATCACTTCGCTGGTGCCGCCTTCGATC
>WTKI01000223.1:0-13358 GCA_011524425.1 Altererythrobacter sp.
GAATAATGCGCGCCAAGCCCATCGGCGTAGGTCGCTATATCTGCAAGACCTGAAGGCGTGATCATTTCATCATAACGCATAGCAGGCTCATCTGCCGGGCCGCCTTGCGGTTTAACCAGCTGCACAAGCGCAAAATCGCTGCGCTGGTTCAAGCGCTGGAGCGTCCCGACCTCAAAACTTTGCAGGATCACTTTGTCGCTTGGCTCAAGCCCTTGCTCGCGAAGCTCCTTCAGCACCAGATCAACCATGTCGATGCCCGCTTCTTCCAGCATGAATGTGGGATGCTTGAGTTCTGGATAGAGGCCGATGGTGCGGCCCGTCTCGGCCTCTTTCGCGCGCACCAGCTTCACGACATCTGCAAAGGTCGGAACCTGATAAAGCCCGTTAAAGCGTGTGTTGGCAGGCCGCAAAGCGGGAACCCGCTCTTTCGCCCGCAAAGTGCGGATTTCTTCCAAAGTGAAGTCTTCTGCAAACCAGCCCGCTACACGTTGACCATCGATGGTTTTCTCTCTGCGGCGGCTCTCAAATTCTTCGCGATTGGCTACATCGGTGGTATCCGACAGCTCGTTTTCGTGGCGAGAGATCAACACAAGGTCTTTCGTCACGACCAAGTCAGGCTCGATATAGTCGGCCCCCTGGTCAATCGCGCGCTCATAGGCAGCAAGCGTATGTTCTGGCCGCTCCGCGCTAGCTCCACGATGGGCGATGACCAGCATGCTGTCTCCTCTATCCTGTTGCGCCAGAATTGGCTCTGCCGGCATGCAAAGCGCCAGTATTCCTGCCAAAAACAAGCTTAACCCTTTGTTGAATGAGCCGCGGGTATATTTCGCTGCTATGTTCAAGAAAATCCTCCTTGCGAGTGGCCTGTTAGTATTTGGCCTATGGGCGGCGGGTTACGATCTCGCGACGCTTAAACGCGACATCATGGGAGCTGCTGACAATTCTGCCGGTACGATGAGCGGCAGGAACACCCTCGAAGATGATGGCTGGGTCGATTGAGCGAAAGGCTGATGGATAAAGGCTGAACGCGCGCAGTCATCACGCGAGCGCGGCGGTCCATTCTTCCGCTTTGAAACCAATCAACAGACCGCCAGGATGTTCAACCACAGGCCGTTTGATCATGCTGGGATTCTCGCTCATGAGACGCACCGCTTTAGCCTGATCAATGTCCACTTTGTCCTCGTCAGGCAGCTTGCGGAAAGTTGTCCCGCGCTTGTTTAACAGGACCTCCCAGCCGACTTGCTCTGCCCAAGCGGCGAGTTTACCCGCATCTGCGCCCTCTTTCTTGTAGTCATGGAATGTGTAGTCGCGCCCTTCGGCTTCGAGCCAGTTGCGCGCTTTCTTGACGGTATCGCAATTGGGAATGCCGTAGAATTCAAGTGACATCTGAATATCCTAATATGATCGAGTGAGATGAGCGTCTGCAATGGCCACAGCAAGAGCATCTGCCGCATCCGCACCAGCAATCTCGGCTCCGGGTAGCAAGACCTTCAGCATGGCCTGCACCTGCGTTTTGTCTGCGCTGCCTGTGCCGACCACCGATTTCTTGACGAGGCGCGCAGCATGCTCGTTCACTGCCAGTCCGCCTGCTGCGCAAGCCGCTAGCACCACACCGCGCGCTTGCGCGAGCTTGATGGTCGATTGCGGGTTCTTGTTAGCGAAGATCTCTTCCGCCGCAGCCCGGTCCGGTTGATGGCTTTCGACAACGGCGCGGATAGCATCATGCAAGTGATGCAGACGCTCAGCCATCGGAGCCTTCGCATTAGTCTTGATCTGTCCGTTCGCGATATGACTAAGCTTAGAGCCTTCAGAGCGCACGAGCCCCCAGCCAGTGCAGCTCAAGGAAGGATCAAGGCCAAGGATCAACACGCGCTTAGGCGTCGAGCTTCGCCATAACTTCGTCTGAGATTTCGTAATTGCCCCAAACAGTCTGAACGTCATCATCATCGTCCAGGACATCAATCAGCTTGAGCAAAGTGCTCGCACCTTTTTCATCCATATCGACGGTGATGTTGGGTTTCCAAGCGAGCTTGACCTCTTTCGCTTCGCCCAGAGCTTTCTCAAGGCTAGTCGCGACTTCGTGCAAATCTTCGGCTGCAGTCCAGATCTCATGCGTTTCATCAGATGACTGGATGTCTTCTGCACCCGCTTCCAAAGCCGCTTCCAGAACCGCCTCTTCATCGCCCGCTTCGATACCGTATTCGATATAGCCAACACGCTCGAACCCGTGCGCAACGGAGCCTTCTGTGCCGAGATTGCCACCGTTCTTGCTAAACGCTGTGCGCACAGCGGTAGCAGTGCGGTTGCGGTTATCTGTCAGCGCTTCAACGATTATCGCGCTGCCGCCGGGGCCGTAACCTTCATAGCGCACTTCTTCATAATTCTCGCCATCCGCTGCGCTCGCCTTATCGATCGCGCGCTGGATATTGTCCTTCGGCATGGACTGCGCTTTGGCGGTGTTGACCGCCAGTCGCAGGCGCGGATTCATATCCGGATCGGGCGTGCCCATCTTGGCCGCGACAGTGATTTCGCGGGAAAGCTTGGAGAACAAGTTAGAGCGTTTCTTATCCTGCGCACCCTTGCGGTGCATGATGTTCTTGAATTTGGAATGGCCTGCCATGTTTTGCTCTTTGTAATCGTCGCTTGCGCAAAAATATGGGCGCGACCTAGCCTAGCCGCGCCCAACCTTCAATTGCTGTGTTGTCTCGCTCAGATTTTGACCGCGGTTCCGCTTGCGGAAACCATCAGCATAGAGCCGGTATCGCCAATCACCTCGTAATCGAGATCGATCGCGACCACCGCATTGCCGCCGCGGCTCGCGCATTCGGCTTGCAGTTCTTCAATCGCCTGATTGCGCGCGTCGGCCAGAATGCGCTCATAACTGCCGGAGCGCCCGCCAACGATATCACGGATATTGGCGAACAGATCGCGAAAAAGGTTGGCGCCTACGATCACTTCGCCGGTTACGATGCCGAGATAGTCCTGAATCGGACGACCTTCAATTGTAGGCGTAGTAGTGACGATAATTCCGCGCGCATCTTTCCATGGGCTGGCCATAAATCCTCCTGATCTTGCTGTATTATTAATATAATACACAAAGAGAGGAATTCAATGGCAGATCACCCCAAACCCAGCGCTGCCTTATACGTTTCCAGCACGGTTTCCATCTCTGCGCGGTCATCCGGCTTCATCTTTCGCAGACGCACAATCTGGCGCATGATCTTAGTGTCATACCCTACCGCTTTCGCCTCCGCATAGACGTCGCGAATATCGTCTGCGATGCCTTTCTTCTCTTCTTCCAAACGCTCGATGCGTTCAATCAGCAGGCGCAGGCGGTCATCGGTGGCTTCAGCCATCTGTGTATCTCCAAGAATCACATGAGAATCAGTTGACGCTTCGATAGCCATCCTGTTCTCGCGATTGAACCCGGACCGGCAATTATTCCTGTTGGTTCTTGGCAACGCTCGCTTGCATGGCTTCTATCTGTTCTGCCGTAGCCTCTGTTTGCCGTGTCGCTTTCCATTGATCCATCGGCATTCCATGGATCACTTCACGCGCCGCGGCCTTGTCCCCTTCAAACCCTGCATCTCTGATCCAGTCCGCCAGGCAATTGCGGCAGAATCCGGCAAGCCCCATCAGTTCAATATTCTGCGCATCATGGCGATGCTGGAGATGGCGCGCCAGGCGGCGGAACGCAGCCGCTGCAATGGCATCGTCAAGACTGTCTAAAGCATCCGTATTGGAGCTTGGCGCATTCGTATCCATTGATACTATTCCTTGAGTTGCAACAAAGACCTGCCATAGCACATTTTATGACAAAGCCTGATGTCAATCGGATTGAACAGATGAAGTTCCAGCCGCGCGGTCGCAAAGTCAAAATTCTTGCGACTGTCGGGCCTGCCAGTTCTTCACCTGAAATGCTCCGCAAGCTGTTCAAAGCGGGCGCCGATGCGTTTCGGGTCAATATGAGCCATGGCGAGCACGCGGTTCATGGCAAGACGATCAAGGCAATCCGCGATCTGGAAAAGGAATTTGGCCGCCCGATTGCGATCCTTGCTGACCTGCAAGGCCCTAAGCTGAGGGTTGGAACCTTCAAGGATGGTCAGGCTGTTATCCGCCATTCGGGTCACTTCACATTGGACCAAAATCCTGAGCCCGGTGACGAGACGCGTGTCCATCTTCCTCACCCTGAGCTATTCGGCTTGCTGGAAAAGGGCCAGCGACTGCTGATCAATGACGGCAAGATCCGCTTGAAAGTCATCACAGCGGACGACGATAGCATTTTATGTTCTGCAGAGGTTGGCGGTGTGATCTCTGATCGCAAAGGCGTGAATGTGCCTGATGCAGAAGTGCCTATCCCTGCTCTGACGGAAAAAGACCGCAAGGACCTCGCCTTTGCTGTCCAGCAAGGCGTTGATTGGATCGGCCTTTCATTTGTTCAGCGGCCGGAAGATTTGGCTGAGGCGCGCAAACTAATGGGCGGTTACGGCTCGCTATGCGCCAAGATTGAAAAACCAATGGCCGTCAGTCGGCTGGCTGAAATCATGGAAGCTGCAGATGGCATCATGGTGGCCCGCGGCGATCTGGGCGTCGAGCTGGAACCGCAAGAAGTCCCGCCTTTGCAAAAGATGATCGTGAATGCCGCGCGTACGGCAGGCAAACCTGTGATCGTTGCGACGCAAATGCTGGAAAGCATGATCGAAAGCCCGACACCGACCCGCGCCGAAGTCTCTGACGTTGCAAACGCAGTGTATGACGGAGCGGATGCAGTTATGCTTTCAGCAGAAAGCGCAGCGGGCGAATGGCCGGAAGAATCGGTCACTATGATGGACAAAATCGCCAGTCAGGTAGAACGCGACGAAGGTTATAAAGCGCGGGTGCGGTTTCTTGACACCCCGCCTGATGCGACCACTTCAGACGCGCTGGCGCATGCTTGTATGACCATTGCTGATACTGTGCCGATTAGCGCGATCACAGTGTTCACATCCTCGGGTTCCACAGCGCGGCGGGTAGCTCGCGAGCGGCCGGACACGCCTATGCTGGTGCTGACACCCAGCATGAAAACCGCGCGCCGGGTGGCGCTACTATGGGGCGCCCATGCTGTTGCCACTAAAGATATTGGCAGCTTTGAAGAGATGATCGCAAAGGGCAAGCGCATGGCTTTGCGCCACGGCATGGGCCAAGCGGGAAGCAAGCTGATTGCGCTCGCAGGCGTTCCTTTCGGCACACCTGGGGCGACCAACCTCCTGCATGTGGTAACGCTAACCGGGGACGAACTCGACAAGCATTCCGGTTAAGCAGGCCTCGCGCGCAGCCTGTCTATAATAGCGAGTTTGATCCTGGTATGCGTAATCGCCAGCGCAGGGATAACCAGCATCAGCAAAGCGGTCCCAACAAGGACCCCGAAGCCCAGACTGGCCGACATAGGAATGAGGAACTGCGCCTGCAGGTCAGTTTCGAAAGTAATCGGAGCGACGCCCAGAAAAGTCGTGATCGCGGTTAGCATGATCGGCCGGAAACGCGACTTAGCAGCATGGATGATCGCATCTTCAGGCGGCATATCCATAGCAAGGTTCTCATTATAGAAATCAATCAGCACCAGGGATCCGTTGATGATCACTCCTGATAAAGCGATGATCCCTAGGACCGACAAAATGCCCAGCGAAATTCCCAAGAGCAAATGCCCGATTAGTGCGCCAACAAGGCCAAACGGGATAGCCGCCATAATTACCAGCGGCTGCGTGTAGGATTTGAAGGGGATCGCAAGCAGCGTGTATATCACCAGCAAAGCCAACAAGAATGCGACACCGATCTCGCCAAAGATTTCTGCCTGTTCTTCCTGCTGCCCGCCAAAATCGTATCGCATCCCTGGATAGTCGGCGAGGAATGTCGGCATAATCTCTTCACTAAGCAAGTCACTGACCTGTTGCGCCGTAACAATTTGCGGATCGACATCGGCAGATACCGTCATTACACGCCGGCCGTCCTCACGGCGGATCTGTGAAGGGGATTCTCTGAAAGATGCATCCGCGATCGCCCCTAGCGAAGTGTAGCCATTGGCCACCCGGACGCGGAAATTTTGAACATCCGCGATGGAATTGCGTTCTTCCTCGGGCAAACGGACATAGACCCGCACATCTTCAGTCCCGCGCTGCACACGCACTGCTTCAGCGCCGAAGAATGCCGCTCTCACTTGCGCTGCAACCTGCTGCAAAGTTACGCCCAAAGTGCGCGCTGACGGTTTAAGCCGCAGCTCAATCTCTTGCATGCCAGCGTCCTGATCGCTTTGCACATCGAACACGCCATTGAGCTTCGCCAACTCGTCCATCAGTCGCATGCGGATCGTTTCCCGCGTTGCTTCATCGGGATGGGAGAGCCGAACGTTTACCGGATCACCCAAGGTCAGCAGTGATGATGATATCGTAAGCGAACGCGCTTCAGGAACTTCGCCGAGTTCTTCGCGCCATGCTTGTTCAAGCTCCAGCGCGGAAATCAAGCGGTCATCGGATTTGGTAAGAGCAATCTTCACATCAGCCAGATTGGAACGAAACCGCTCTACAGGGCCATCAGGGCCACTTTCGAATTGTTGCAAGCCAATGGTGGTGTAACGCGCTTCGATCTGGTCCTCGCGCGCGTCCTGATCTTCCACCAGACGTTCTAATGCGCGCTGTCCTGCCGTTTCGATACGCTCTGCCACTTGCGCCGTTCGCTCAATGGTCGTGCCTGCTGGCATTTCCAAAGTTGCCGCAACCAGATCCGCTTCAACGTCTGGGAAGAATTCGAACTTGATGAGGCCGGAAGGGACCATCGCGACAAAGACGATAAGGCATCCCATTGCGCCTGCCATGATAATAGCCGGTGCTCTGACAGCGAAGGCAAGCGCGCGATCCAGCGGTCCATCCACAAATTGCTGGAAACGCTCATCAACCGAATGCTGAACCCGCTCGAAGAACTGCGTGACCGCATTTTTCGCGCGTGTCCCCGCAGCTGGTAAATGAGACAAGTGATACGGCAGAACAAGCAAAGCCTCGACAAGAGAAAGAGCAAGCACCGCTAAAACCACTAGCGGGACATCGCCAACCAGCTTGCCCAGCGTTCCGCCAATTGCATAGAGCGGAGAGAATGCAGCGATCGTGGTCAGCACTGCAAAGATCACAGGCAATGTAACGCGCTGTGTCCCGGCGATTGCAGCCCCTAAACCCGAACGACCGCGCTCTCTTTCCGCATAAATGTTCTCGCCCACTACAACCGCATCATCAACCACGAGCCCCAGCGCAAGAATGAACCCAAACAGCGAGAACATGTTGATTGAAGATCCTGCAAAATAGAGCAGGAAAATAGCACCGGTAAACGTTGCTCCGATCCCCACTGCAGTCCAGAATGCAAGCCTCAAATCCAGAAACAGCGTCAGCGCGAGCAAAACAAGAACGAGACCGATGGCTGCATTCTTCAACAACAGGCTGAGCCGGTCCTGCAACAGCTCGCTATCATCATCCCAGATCGCGTAATCGACCCCTGTCGGCAGCTCGTAACTCTCGCTCAGCAAACGATTGACTGCGCCAGCGACATCCAGCACCCGCTCATCACTCGTCCGATAGACATCCACGAACGCCACGGGCTTGTCATCGAAGCGCGCAATCAGATCATTGTCTGCAAACCCGTCCTGGATCGTTGCCACATCGCCCAAGCGCAAAATAGCGCCGTCTCCGGTTGTCAGCAGAACAATGTCCTCAAAATCCTGCTGGCTGTAGTTTTGACCAACGGTTCGGACCCGCACTTCTTCGGTTTGCGTCGCAACCGTGCCTGCCGGGCTATCGAGACTGCTTTGCCCGATGATATTCGAAACGTCAGTGAGAGATAGATTAAGCGCGCGCAGCTGATCCTGCGAGATATCGGCGTAAATCTGGTAATCACGCACTGCGCTGGTTTGGACATAACTGACCTCTGGCAGCGCACTAATCGCATCTTCCAATGCATAAGCCGTCTCTTTCAAAGAGCGCTCCGGAATGTCGCCGAAGATTGCAATCTTCATCACCACTTGGCGGTTGGTCAGTTCGCGAACGTCCGGTTCTTCCGCATCTGTCGGGAAGGTTTCAATCTGGTCGACTTCCGATTTCACTTCATCCAGCGCACGCGCCAGATCTGCGCCTGTCTCCAGTTCCACATTCACAGAGCCGGATCCCTCGGACGCCGTGCTGGATATCTTTTTCACGTTCTCAACCGCTGCAACCGCTTCCTCGATACGCTGAACTATCGATTCTTCGACTTCTTCCGGTGTAGCTCCGGGGTAAGAGACAGTGACATTGATAGTATCGAGGCTGGCTTCGGGAAACACTTCCTGCCCGATGCGCGAATAGGCAAACAGGCCAGCGATGATCATCGCGATCATGATGATGTTCGCAGCAACGCCATTATGCGCCATGAAAGCGATCACGCCTTTGCGGTCGCGCGCCCGATCTGTGGCTACACCGAACCGGTCGAGCGCCGGGGCGCTATCGTCTTGGGGTTCGGAGTGCGAGGCGGTTGGATCGCTCATTCAGCCTCTTCGCCTGAGACTCGCACCGGCATACCTTCTGCAGGTGTCGGAAGATTGGACGTGATGACTTCGCCTCCTTCGCTAAGCGATGCTGTGGTAACAAAAGCGTTCTTGTCAGAGCGCTGGATTACCCGCACCGGGAGGATCCTGAGCGCACCATCACGCACGACCCAAATCTCATTACCTGAACGCAAAGCGGAAGCAGGGATCGCGGCATATGGCTCGCGGCTGCTGCCAGTGATCCGGGCATCCACAAACGCGCCTAGCAAGAGCGGTGGAGCAAGGCTTGCCTCCGATCCTTCAGGGCCATCGACCAGAAGGCCGCCGCGCATAGGGTTTGGCACACGCAGGAAGACTTCGACGGTGCGGGTGGTTTCGTCCAAGCTAGCATCGGCCCGGTCGACATAGGCGGGCCAGCGATAGGTCAGGCCTCCAAAGTCATAGAACACCTCCGCACCGATATTGCCTCGCGCGCCTTGCAGCAGCCCCGGAATCATCGCAGCTTCATCTTCTGTGAGCGACAGGCGCACTTCATAAGCATCTGTCGCAGCGACAGAGCCCAGTGACTGGCCGACCTGAACCAGAGTGCCCATTGCGACATTCTCGCTGCGCACAAGCCCTGAAAATGGAACGGAAATGCGTGTCCGCGCCAATGCCGTTTGCGCATCAGCAAGTCCTGCCTGCGCGCGCTGTCTTGCAGCTTCGGCTGATCGCAATTGCGGCTCGCGCGTGGCCAGACCGGACTGGCTTTCTTCAGCCACTGCCTCTTCCTCAGCCTCGTTTTCGCTAGTCTTTGCTTGAGGCTGCGCAAGGGATCGCGGGGCCAGTATTTGCGCGGTCCCATTCCCGCCCGTGGCACCTTCGGCCTGTTCTCTTGCAGCCTCACGCTCTGTGAATTTCTCCAAATCCGCTCGCGCAATCGCGACCTCTTCCTGCGCTTGCAAAACTGCGACATTCTGCGCCGCCACATCAGCCTCCGCGATGCGCACCTGATTGCGATAGTCAGTGGGATCAATGCGCACCAAAGTGGAATGGGCCTGCACAAAATTGCCTTCGCGAAAGGCCGGACTGATATAGGTGATACGTCCGGAAACTTGTGCTCCGATTGTCACTTCATCGCGCGGCTGGACTGTGCCAGAGGCAAGCACGGGAATCTCTCCGCTCGCAGCCATGAGTGGTACAGTCTCCACTAAGGGCGCACTTTTCTCAGGGATTGAGGAATCCGGTTGCGGAGCCAGAAATACCATCAGCACTGCAAGACCAATTGCGCCTGCCAGAATGCCAAGGGCCCATTTGATCTGGTAGCTCATTCTGTATCTCCGCTCTCAGCGTTCAAACTGTCATTCAGGGAATCGGTGTTCTGCATTTCAAGCTTTTGCGCTGCGATCTGTGTATCCCAGTCACCGCCAAGCGCGCGGTGCACAGTCAGTCTTGCCATAGCAGTGGAGAGCGCTGCCGACGCCAGATCAGAGCGCACCTGATAAACTGTCGTTAACGCATCAAGATAGGTCGTATAACCGCCAATACCGGCAGCATAACGGCGCGATTGAAGATCGAGCGAAAGCTCTGCTTCTTCCAGTTGCGAAGAGATCAAGGAATAACGTTCGCGCTGTTTCTCATAATCGACAAAGGCGCTTTCTGCTTCCTGAAAGCTTTGCAAGACCGTTGCCGCATAAGAAGCGGCCGCCTGATCATATTGCGCCCGCGCTGCTTTGATATTGGCAGTAATCCGGCCGGCATCGAAAATCGGAGCAACAATGCTAGCCGCGAGCGAGCGGGTCCAATTCTCTGCAAAGTCAAACCCGGCAGAGATGGAATCCCCTTGTCCGCCAACGGCGGCGCTTAAGTTGATTTGAGGGAACCGCTCCGCTCGGCGCGCACCAATACGAAGCCTAGCCGCTTCCAATCGTGCCCAGTTGGCCGCAACATCAGGCCTTTGGTCTAGCAGAGCAGCGGGTAGTCCTGACGGAACCGGCTCAAAAACAAGTCGTGGCGTAAGCGGCTGGTCAAGCCAAGTATCTTGATCCCCCGGAAAACTGCCCAACAAAACAGCCAGCCGGTTCTCTGCATCAGCCGCTGCACTTTCCAATTGCGGAAGAGCCGCTTGTGTTGCGCGCAATTGCTGGCGGATCTGATAGAGCTCGAAACTGTCGGCAATACCGCGCTGGAATTCTTCTTCAGTTCGCACTGCCCGGTCTGACAGCACATCAGCGATCTGCTGGTTAAGGGCAATCTGGTGCCGTGCATTGACGATCTCAAAATAGGTTGAGATGGTTTGCGCAGCGACAGCAAGCCGCATGGATTGCAGATCGTATTCAGATGCGATGGCATCGCGCCGTGCGGCCGCCGCATCGTTCCGGTTCACGCCAAACAAATCCAGTTCATAAGCTGCTTCCAAGCTTGGCGCGTATGTCTCGTTCTCAATTCGGGTCAGAGCCCCGCCACCGAACCCTGAAAAGGCGCTGCCAGTAAGCGGCGTGCTGCTTTCACTTGCAGTCGCAGCAGCATTCACACTGGGGAACAAAGCTGATCGCGAAAGGCGGGCTTGCGCTTTGACTTGCTCTAAACGCGCAACCGCTTCTGCAATGTCGAGATTCGAGGCCAGCGCCTGTTCGACCGCCTTGTCGAGTACAGGGTCCTCAAACGCGGTCCACCAGTTCTGCGGCTGATAATCCCCGGCGGATTGCGAAGCCGCGAAACTGTCTGGCATGTCTGCAACAAGCGACGGCACGCGCGGCTCCGGTGCCATGGAGATACAGCCGCTCAATGCCAATCCAGCGCCTGCCAAAACGAGGAGCTTCGCCGGAAAGCTCAAGAAAGTTGCAATAAAGAACTGGTCTTTGCGCACGCCATTGCGCTTAACACTGGTTCTACATAACGGGAAGGATAAGTTGCGGCGTCACACCGCAAAAGCGGCGCAGGTCAAGCGGCAAGGCGCGTCAGATGCTCCAAGGTCGGCTCGTGAAGCGGTTCTTCGAACACAATCCCGGCGCGCTCGTCTTCAATCCAGACAAGCTCGGCAGGTTGATAGCCAAGGCCCGGCAATTTGATCGACAGCTGTTCGCCCGGGCGAATCGACCAAGCACGGGCATCGACCATGCATCCGCCGAGGCTAATATCCAGCACAGGCAATTCCAGCTTGCGGCCCGAGCGATAGCGCACCTCGGCATTATAGCTCGCGGCAAACCGGTCGTTCTTCCTGCGCTCCATGCAATCGCTCCTGCTTACTTAACCCGGATAGTCGGGATGTGCTTGATGCTAAGTAATGCAGCAGACTTGCCAGACATGTTACGAGCATGGCGAGCAAATGGTGTCTAAGGATGGTTTCGAAGAGCTTAATTCACTCGCGACAAAGAAAGCAGAGCACTAGCCTTGGGAAGCGGTCTTGAGACGGGCGCGCGCAGTTTCTTCGCCAATCAAGGGCAACAGCTCGCCCATATCTGGCCCGTGGTTCATACCCGTAAGCGCTTGGCGCAAAGGCAGGAACAGCTGCTTGCCTTTTCGGCCGGTTTTCTCTTTGAGCGCAGACGTCAAAGCGCCCCACGGATCATCGCTCCATGCAAGACTTTGTGCTGCTTCAGACAAATAGGCACAGTCTTCCTCACTGAATTCCGGCTGTTCCACGGGACCTGTCACTAGCCGCCACCATTCTGCGGCCTCAGCAATGGTCGCAAGGTTGGGCTGCACCGCATGCCAGCCCGCTTCGTCCATGCCTTCTGGCAAACGGTCAGCGACCTCTGCATAGGGCATCTGATGGACCAGTGCTGTGTTGACGCGCTCCAGCTCGGCATCGTCGAACTTGGCAGGAGCCCGCCCAAAGGTGGCAAGGTCAAATGTCTCCAGCAGTGCTTCAATCTGACCAATCGGTTCCACCGGCAGCGAAGTGCCAAGGCGCGCAAGCAGTGCGATAATGGCTTGTGGCTCGATCCCCTTTTCGCGGAAAGCATCACAACCCAATGAGCCCAAACGTTTGGATAACTTGCCCTCGCGCCCGACCAGCAGGGCCTCATGCGCAAAGGCAGGCGGGCCGCTACCCAGAGCTTCAAACATTTGGATTTGCACCGCTGTATTGGACACGTGATCTTCGCCGCGCAGCACAGATGTGACGCCCATATCGATATCATCAACCGCGCTCGGCAGCATATAGAGCCAGCTGCCATCAGCCCGGCGGATAACCGGATCGGACAATTGCGCGGGATCAAATTTTTGAGTGCCCCGTACACCATCCTCCCAAGTGATCGGAGAACCATGGTCCAGCTTGAAACGCCAATGCGGCGCAATGCCTTCCGCTTCTTTCGCAGCGCGTTGCCTGTCTGAAAGCTCCAGTGCACCGCGATCATAGATAGGAGGAAGCCCGCGGCCCAAAAGGACCTTGCGCTTCAGTTCCAATTCCTGTGCGGTTTCATATGCGGGATAGACGCGGCCCGCTGCTTTCAACGTCTCAAACGCCTTGTCGTAAAGCGCCATCCTTTGCGACTGGCGCTCTTCGCCGTCAGGCGAGATGCCTAGCCATGCGAGATCCTCGCGGATCGCCTCGACATATTCCTCTTTGCTGCGCTGCGCATCGGTATCGTCAATGCGCAACAAAAAGCGGCCGCCAGCATTTTTAGCCAGCATCCAGTTATGGAGCGCGGTCCGGATATTGCCGACATGCAAGCGGCCGGTCGGCGAAGGAGCAAAGCGAGTAACAGTCATGCTGCTCCCGCTAGCGGGAAAATTGCGCTACTCCTAGTGCCAACACGCAAGGAGTTCGCATGAATACCGATCAATTGGCCGCCGAAGTGGCAAAAGCAGACCTTCCGGGGTTGGCTGCGATGATCGT
>WTKI01000223.1:13458-15410 GCA_011524425.1 Altererythrobacter sp.
AATTGGCCGCCGAAGTGGCAAAAGCAGACCTTCCGGGGTTGGCTGCGATGATCGTTAGCGCCCAAGACGTGTTGATGGAGCACTCGGAAGGCTTTGCAATTATTGAAAGCGGCGTGCCAATGTCTCTTGATACGCCGTGCCAGATTGCATCCATGACCAAAGCGCTGGTTTCAGTCGCAGCGATGCAGTTAGTGGAGCGCGGACTGCTGGAACTGGATGCTCCAATTGACCAGTATTTGCCGGAACTTGCGGAGCCGCAAGTCCTCACAGGTTTTGACAGCGAAGGCGCCCCGCAAACACGGCCCGCCAGTCAAGCGATAACCTTACACCATCTGCTCACGCACACATCCGGGTTTGGCTATCCCTTTGCACAAGCTCAAGTGCTGCAATATTTTACGGCCACAGGGATGCCGGAGCCCGGAACGCGTCAAGCCATCACGATGCCACTTCTGTTCGAACCGGGGACAGATTGGGCTTACGGCGTTTCATCCGACTGGGTTGGCCTCGCAATTGAAGCCGTGACCGGCCAGCGTTTAGGCGATTATCTGCGCCTCGAAGTGCTAGAGCCGCTCGGTATGCAGAACACAGGCTTCTTTGCCGCGCCGCCCGCTAATCTTGCTGCCGTCTATAGCCGCTTGCCAGAGGGCGGCTTTGCGAACTTGCCTATATTTTTGGGCGGTGGGGAATTCGACAGCGGCGGCGGCGGACTGGTCTCTACGACACGCGACTATTCGCGGTTCCTACAAGCCATGTTGGGCGAAGGAGAGCTTCATGGAAAGCGCATACTGGAAGCGGAAACGGTCGCACTGATGCAGCGCAATCAGATCGGTGAGTTAAGAGCCGGCAACTTTGGATCAGCCATGCCGCAGTTGACCAATTCTTTTGACCCGCTGCCCGATCAACATTGCGGTTGGGGTCTCGGCTTTATGCTGAACCCTCAAAGTGTGCCTAAGGGACGCGCCGCAGGCAGTATGGCGTGGGCAGGGATATTCAATTCCTATTTCTGGATTGATCCGGCGTCAGACAAGGCAGGAATTATGATGACGCAGCTGTCTCCATTTGCAGATGCCAGAGCGCTCAAGGCTTTCGCGGCTCTGGAACATACGGCTTATGCTTAGTGGGTTGCCGCAGCATATTCTGCCGCAATCAGGCTGACTGTTTGCTCCCATAGAACATCGATCCTAGAGGGACGCAGAAAGCCGGATAGCTCGGCTTCGAATGCGTCGCGATCACGTTTGTCAGCAGCTTCAATTGCAGCTGCCAGCATAGCTTCGTCATGTGTCAGGACCTGACAACAAAGGCGGCCAACCTGGATCGGTTCCGGCCAAAGCCTCGCCATGGTTTCGACCATCTCCAGCGAAGCGATGGCCACAGACACACTGCCGAGCTTAGCTGTGAGTTCGGGTACCGGGTCGCGTTGGGACTGACGGTGCACAGCAATCAAGCGCAGAGAAAGCAGGAAGCGAATGGCGATGGGCTGAAACCCGCTCATGTCACGCGGCTGTTTTAACAGTTCCAGCCAGTTCAATGATCCCGCCTGTGGCACTCTACACTCTCCTTATGTCCGCATCTGTCTAGCCCGACGCCTGATTCTTTACTCTAATTGCGAACGCGTCGCAATAGCGTTAAAGCGGTATTGTGTGCAATTGTGCATACGCATGCCAGACATTGCCGGTTCAGATGGCCCGCTGTACACTGCGCGAAAAGCAATACACCTTGGGATCGGATCATTGAAAACTATGACAAATTTGCGCCTTTGCGCCGCCACTGCCCTAGCGGGCCTGATAGGTCTGGCGTCTTTCCCCATGGCGAGCGGCCTTGCCGCCAAAAGCGACAAGGCAATGGTGCCTGCCTCGGCATTTGACATGAGCGAGTGGAAGATCACTCTGCCGACCGATGACAATCGCGACGGCAAGCCGGACGAGATTGAAGTGTCCGGCATGAAGAAGTTC
>WTKI01000223.1:15510-17685 GCA_011524425.1 Altererythrobacter sp.
TGACAATCGCGACGGCAAGCCGGACGAGATTGAAGTGTCCGGCATGAAGAAGTTCACGCATCCCGACTTCTTTTATCTCAATGAAGCCGGGCACATTGTCTTCGCGGCTCCTAATAAAGCAGTGACCACCAGCAATTCCACCAATACACGTAGCGAATTGCGCCAGATGCTGCGCGGAAAGAATACCCGCATCGGCACCCATGATCCGGGCAACAATTTCGCTGTGGAGGCGCGCAAGGGCTCTGACAAATTTGCATCTGTCGGCGGCAAGCTGGAAGCCACCCTCATTGTCGACCATGTCGCGCGCAGAGCCGGCGAACCAACTGCGAAGGCTGCCTATTCCGTCGTGATTGGCCAGATACACGCGGTGAAATACAAAAGCACCAAGAGCGGCTTTGGCTACGGCAACGAGCCGATCAAGATTTACTACAAGAAATTTCCTGACCACGAATACGGATCAGTGTTCTGGAATTATGAGCGGAACCTGCCCAAGGACGATCCCGATCGCAAAGACCTCTCTGTTCCGGTCTTCGGTAACAATTGGAGCGGGACGCAAGACCCGGGCGAAGCGGGCATCAAGCTGGGCGAGGAATTCAGCTACACAATCAATGTTCATCGCAACACGATGTATCTGACATTCCATAATGAAAGGCTTGGCACTGTCGTACACAGCCGCAGCCTGGTTCGCGGCGCCGATGCCAAGGACAACCCATACGCATATGGTGGGGACTCCATGTACTTTAAGGCCGGCGTTTATAACCAGTGCAGCACGAAAGGCGGCGGCGGCGACTGGTATGCGGGCTGCCCCGGCACAGGCGATTGGGCGCTGGACAAAGCCAATGGCGACTATGCGCAAGCGACGTTCTCGAAGCTGGTCGTAAGCGAAAGCACACCGCCAGAGGGGTGATGTCCCGTCCGGGCCCCGGCGTTATTTCGGCTTAATTACAAAGCTGTGTTCAATGTACAAAAACACTTCTGTTTCGCTGGCTTGATTGAAGAACAGGTCCGAATCGAGACCGCGTATCTCGACCCCGTAATCCTTGCCGAACATTGCAGCATAGCGCTTGGATTCCTCGGCAACCGCGCGCACGACAGCCGCCCTGTATTGCTGAGGATTATCGATGCCTAAATTTGTGCTGCCAGTTTCGATATAGGACCGGCCTGTCACTGGCACGTCTTTCACAAAGCTGCGGACCAAATCGTCGATCTCTTCAACACGATCATAGCTACCATCAACCGGAAGGCGCGCATAAATTGAAATGCGCGTAGTGTCCGGACGCCGCCCGCGGCCATAACTCAAGTCATCCATCGTTTCGGGGGTTAAAGGCTTAAGAGTATAATTACCCGCAACCAGAGTGATGCCTTCAGAGCGTGCCCTCTCCATCGCAGCGGCAAGCATCGCATCCACTTCAGCCTTACGGGTATCGGGGTCACGCGAATCCGAGTTGATATAGATCGGCTTCAGAAAGAAGTCCGCCTTACGCGTGAGGCCGATGGCCGACTGTTCATCATCATAATACTCGTCATAGTCATCCCGCTCGATGCGGCTGCCTGTGACTACCACTACGCCGTCTTGCGCCAAAAGCTCCGCAGGTGCCCCGACTAGAAATGCGGCCAGCGCTACGCTCAATATCCATTCCCGTCTCATTCAGTACCCCTCCTCTTGTTTTATCTGGAGACGGAAGACTGCACTCAAATGCTTCATTTGCCAAACAAAACCCCGCCGGAAGCTCACTTCCAGCGGGGTCTCGTCAGCCCGATTACGGGCATGTTGGTGAGCTCACCGCTTATTCAGCAGCATCACCTGTTTCCGGAGCACCGCCACCCATAGCCGCTTTCATCGCGTCTTCGGATGGAACAGCGTCAGCTGCAGGCTCTGGCTCGCTCTCGCCAGACGCTGCCAAAGCTTCCTGCTGCTTCTTCCACTGAGCCCGCAGCGCAGCATCACGGCTGGAGGCCGTTACACGCATGCGGTTCATGCCTGCGCCGGTGCCAGCCGGGATCAGGCGGCCCACGATCACGTTCTCTTTCAGACCGATCAGCTTGTCTTGCTTGCCTTCAACCGCAGCCTGCGTCAGCACGCGTGTGGTTTCCTGGAACGAAGCGGCTGAGATAAACGAACGAGTCTGCAGCGATGCCTTAGTGATACCAAGCAGGATCGGCGTACCTTCAGCA
>WTKI01000229.1 GCA_011524425.1 Altererythrobacter sp.
CCTTATGATCGGTGTCGGCATCGGCACAATGCTCTTTGTGTTTGGTGCGTTTGACTCGCTTCGCCCCGCCAATCCAGCGGCGCGTCGCTATCAGAGAGGCGGCGTCGGAGCGCGGATGAGTTCGTTTGACGCCGGGCTTCTCCACAACCCCGAGGACGATGCCAAAGGTCTGAACAAGGCTTTGCTTCCGACCGACGAGGAAGAACGTAGCAATATTCGTCGAGAACTGACGATCGCCGGCTATCTTGGCGACAATGCGATTGTAAAATACTACACCGCGCGCGTGCTTTTGGCTGTTCTTTTGCCCATGATCGTGGTGGCTCTGATCGTTGCACGTCAGGTTGGTATTGCTCTCCCTGGTCCCGTCGAGTCCTTTGTAGATGGAACGCCACGCCTCGTGTTGTTCCAGCTTTTGGCGTTGCTGGCAGGTCTCGGTTTTATGTGGCCGGCCCTGCGGTTGAAGCGAAAGGTCACTGAAAGACGCAGAGAGATTGAAGAAAGCTTTCCGAACGCTTTGGACCTTATTCAGATATCTGTTGAATCAGGGATGGGCCTTGATGCTGCGATGACTCGGGTTGCAAACGAAATGGTGCACTCGTCACCTGGTATTAGCCAGGAGTTCCGTATGGTGCAGCTCGAGGTTGCTGCCGGTCGAGATCGCGAAAAAGCCATGTTGGAGATGGCAGATCGGACAAAGATCGAAGAGATCAATTCATTTGCAAACGTTATTCTGCAGTCTCTTCGCTTTGGTACGTCAGTTTCTGACGCGCTGCAGGTGTATGCCAACGAAATGCGTGTGAACCGCGAACTGAAAGCGCAGGAAAAGGCCAACAAGCTACCGGTCAAAATGTCAGCGGTTATGTCAGCGCTGATGCTGCCGGCAATGATCTTGCTCATTGTTGGACCGGTGGTCATTCGTTGGTTGAACACATTCGGCGACCTATAACGATATCGTGTGCGAGCATCTGCCATTAGCGCAGATGTTCGACCCATTTACAGGCATGTCAGCGAGCCGGAACCTTCGATTCAGCCAGAAAATATTCGTAGATCATTCCGTCACAGGTTTGAAACCGATAGGTCTAGAGGGTTGGCGGCATCGCGACTGCAACACATTCAGGGTGTTGAATTCATGCCGACTTGACTTATAGTTGTTTTTTGGCATTGTGACCCAGTGGGGAAAGGGTCTGCCTGTATTTCATCTCGACCCGAACACACGAGTGTTGAGCCGGCGTTTCGCTGGACTGGTATGGTATTGGGAGCTGTCAGTTGTACGATAGGGGTAGCAAAAGACCTGTTCCAGCAGGACCCGATCTACGCGTTTTAGACGGTATTGCAAGTTGGTGTGGAGGCTTGCACGGATCCATGCCGCTCTCTAAGGCTGTTGAAGCGCTTGCTCTCGGTGTAGGTGCAGACTGCGCGGTACTTTCCAGACATCCGATGTCTCAACAGGCACCAAGTGAAATCTCGATCTACGACGCGATGGACAACGGCGCCGTGTCTCGGCCCTATTGCAAAGATGTAATGGGGTACCTTTACTCGATGGCCCGCCCCGCCACTGTGTGGTTCCTTTCGGATCATTTGGAAGATGATAACTGGGAAATGGCTGCGGGTCTCGATGCATGGTGCGAAATGCGCGGTATTGAAGATATCGTGGTTCTCTCGCTTGAAGTGAGCGTTAGTCAGCGCGACCTTGTAGAGTTCCATTTCACCCGAAGTCTCGACTACAGTGAAAGGCGTGAACTTGAGGGTGTTGCCCCGACACTGACCCGCGCTTGGTCGGGACGCAAAGCCGGGCTTGTTACTCAGGCAAAGATGGACGATCGAATGATCCGACATCGCGAAGCGGCACGTCGCGCGCAAGCCGACAAAGCACGCGTCCCGATCCTTGGCATGGACAACCCCGCGAATTTAAGCCGTGCAGAAACACGCGTATGCGTCCTCTTGTCGAGAGGGTTGTCGGTGAAGGCCGTTGTCAGCGAATTGGGTTTGGCGGAGGCGACCATCCGGTCGCATCTGGGGTCAATCTATCAAAAGACCGGCGTTGCTGGCATTCAAGAGCTTATGTACCGCCTTATGTCGAGCACCTCGGAGCACGCTGCAACCCCGCACGTCAGAAGACGCGCTTAACACAGTTTTCTTGACTCATCGCAATTTGAGGCCTCTGAAGACGTCTCTTGTCTCGGTCTTGTTGTCGATTGGTGCTGGCGTGATACGTTCTGTCCAAGTGACATTGAACAAGGACTGCTTCTATGGGGATGATCGGGCATTGGAATGCAGCTGTTTTAGCGTTGGGAATAGCGACAGGGGCAGCAGCGGATGGGCACGAGACGACAATAACAAGCCATGGAATATCGGCTTTTGGCGCATTGAAATACCCCGCAGATTTTTCCCACTTTGACTACGTGAATCCAGACGCGCCGCAAGGTGGCACGATGAGCTTTCGAGGATTTCTTGCAAGCCAGACCTTCGATTCTCTGAATTACTTCGTGTTGCAAGGAGAGCCTGCCCAAGGGATTGAGCGGATCTACGATACATTGCTTGCACGTGCCTTTGATGAGCCTGACGCGGTTTATGGGCTGCTTGCTGAAAGCATCGAATATCCAGAGGACCGCTCTTGGGTGATTTATACGCTGCGCAAAGAGGCGCGCTGGGCAGATGGCGAGCCGGTGACAGCCGAAGACGTTGTCTTTACGATTGAAACTCTGAAGGCCGATGGTCGGCCCTTTTTCCGCTTCCGCCTTGATGACGTGGTAAGTGCGGAAGCGCTTAGCGAACGCGAAGTGAAGGTCACGTTCGCCGAAGATGTCGCAACACGGGACTTGATCGCTCAGGTGGGCCAGATCGAGATCATCCCCCAGCACTACTACGAGACGGTGGATTTCACGAAATCAACGTTGGAGCCACCGCTTGGTTCCGGACAGTTCGTTGTGTCGCAGGTCGATGCAGGGCGGAACGTGACATACTGCAAGAACCCGGATTATTGGGGTGCAGACCTGCCAGTGAACGTCGGCAAAGACAACTTCGAGTGCCTTCGCTACGAATATTTCGCTGATAGGACCGCCGCCTTTGAGGCGCTGAAGGCGGGCGTCTACTTGTTCCACGAAGAGTACTTCTCGGCGATTTGGGCGACAGGCTACGACTTTCCAGCCTTGGAGGCCGGACATGTGATCCGGGAAGAGATTTCCGATGGCCGACCGTCCGGAGCGCAGGGGTTCTACTTCAACCTGAGAAATCCACAATATCAGGACCGGCGTGTGC
>WTKI01000144.1 GCA_011524425.1 Altererythrobacter sp.
GTCGGCAACATAAAATAACCGCTCATCGGATCGGTCAGCTCAACGCCTGTGATCTTGCGCGCGACCGAATTGGCAAAGCCAGACAGCTTTTCGCGCTCAGGATCGGCCCATCCGGCGGTGCTCGCCCCTTCCGCAAAGCGCGATCCCACGCAAATCTCCGCCTGACCTGCTTTGAGCGCTGCGAGCATATCCGCCAGCAGCGCCGGATCGTGCTGGTGATCGGCGTCCATGACCGCGACATAGGGCGCTGCGGTTGCGCAAAAGCCTTCGATGGCCGCGCTGGCAAGACCGCGCCGGCCAATGCGTTGGATGACCCGCACACGTCCGTCAGTCAAAGCGATCCGGCGCGCTTCGTCGGCCGTCCCGTCTGCGGAATTGTCATCAACAATCAACACTTCCCAACCGGACTGACCGAGCGCATTTTCAATACGTTCAACCAAGGGCTCGAGGTTTCCGCGCTCGTTCAGCGTTGGAAGGATGATCGCAAGATCAAGCGATTGCCCAGCTTTTTCAGCGGCTTCGTGAAGTGTCGACTGAGTCATTTCCATGACCATCGCCATTACGGCGCAAATCTCAAGATGTGGTTAACAATCTGCTAACCACTGCATCGCCGATTTCGCTGGTTCCGGCGGTTCCGCCTAAGTCTCCGCCCAGCACTCCGTCAGCCAGAGTTTGCGCAACAGCCGCTTCGATTTGCTGTGCTTGCGCTTCTAGGCCGAGCGAGTGGCGCAGCAGCATCGCAGCAGAAAGGATGGTCGCCATCGGATTGGCCAAGCCTTGCCCTGCAATATCCGGAGCAGAGCCATGAATAGGCTCATACATTCCAAACGTGCCGTATTGTGTAGAACGTTCGCCAAGAGACGCGCTTGCGAGCAGTCCGATCGAACCAACGCACATGCTGGCTTGGTCAGACAAAATGTCACCGAACAGATTGCCGGTCAGCACCACATCCAAAGCCCCCGGAGCTTTCACCAACTGCATCGCGGCGTTGTCGACATACATATGCTCAAGCGCAATTTCAGGATATTCGCTGGCAACTTCTTCAACCACTTCGCGCCATAGCCGGCTGGTCTCAAGCACATTGGCCTTATCGACGCTGGTAACCCTCTTGCTCCGGCCTTGCGCAGTGCGAAAAGCGATATGCGCAATGCGGCGCACTTCATCTTCCGCATAATTCATCAAATCCCAGCCTTGCCTGCGGCCATCGGGCAAGGTCTCCCGCTTCTTCTCGCCGAAATAGACATCGCCTGTCAGTTCGCGGACAATTACAAGATCGATGTCTCTTGCAACATCTGCTCTTAAAGCGGACATCGCCTCCAAGCCTGCAAAAGCTTTCGCCGGACGCAAGTTAGCAAACAGGCCCAATTCCTTGCGCAATCCCAGAACCGCTTGCTCTGGGCGCAAGTGACGCTCGATATTATCACAAGAGGGATCCCCCACAGCACCGAACAGGATCGCATCAGCTTCGCGCGCAATGGCAAGCGTTTCTTCAGGCAGCGGGTGCCCTTTTGCGCGATAGCCTGCTGCACCCACATCACCGTGGGAAAGTTCCAGATTAGGCAAGCGCAAAGCATCGAGCACTTTAAGCGCTTCCTGAGTGGTTTCCGTGCCAATCCCGTCGCCGGGCAAAACTGCGATCTTCATGAATAGGGGGCTTTCAAGTCATCATGCGGGCCAGCCGCTGTTCCAGCATTGTGCGCGCCCCCATAACATCACTGCGCTTGTCGGCAAGCAGGTAGTGCGCAAGAGGGCTACGCAACTCGTGCAAACTCTTCAGCATCTGTGCAAGATCGCCCGATGTATCCGGCCGATCGCCGCCATAACCCAGCTCTCGCAGCAGCAAGCTCTCATAAGCGACAAGGCCGGGAACCCACTCTCTGGCCGATGGTGCATGGCATAACGCATCCAGCAATGCGCCAAGAGCGACGTAAAGCGAAGGATAGGGGTTACGCTCTGGCAGCGCTGTTGCAGTCAAGGCACTGACCCATTGGATCGCTGCTGCGGTGAGCGGCTCGCTCAGCCAAGGACCGCGGCTCTCGATCAACTCCACCTTCAGGAACGGCAGTTGGTTTTGCGAACGGGCGCGCAGTTCAGCAGAAACGCGATTGCCCGGGATCAGGACCGGCCTGAGTGTGCGCCCCCGCCCACCTGCAACATAGCCTGCTACAAGTCCGTGGTCCTGTGTCAGAACACGCGCAATGGACGCTGTTTCCCCGTGGGCTCTGCTTGCAAGCAGAATAGCAGGCGCGCGCAGTTGCACCGCCCGCCCTAACGCAATTACTTAGAGGAAAGCTTGGCTTCGAGCTCGGCGATACGCTCTGCCAACGCCTCGTTCTCTTCTCGCGCCTTCGCCGCCATGGCTTTCACCGTGTCGAATTCCTCGCGCGTGACAAAGTCCATTCCGCCCATCGCTTCTTTCAACCGGTCACGCGCACTCTCGCGCGCTTCTCTGGTCATGCCAGCGAATGTGCCCGCTGCACTGTTAGCAAGTTTGACGAAATCGGCGATCATGGGGTTCTGGCTTTGCATAGAAAGTCAGATGGCGATGATCAGGCGCAAAGACAAGAGGGTTCAAAGCTCGATGCGCTGAGTTTCAACCGGACGCTCTTGCATTCCTCCGTCAGGATTGACGCGCAAAAATTCGTAATTGAGGAATGTCGCGAACAGCACCCAGGCAAGATAGGGCAGCAGCAGCAATGCTGCAGAACGGCGCACTCTCCAAGAAGCAATGACTGTTGCGATGAGAAACACAGCAAGCGCGCCAATCACGATCAAGCCGTTCAGGATATTCTGCATGCCAAAGAACACGTAAGTCCATGAAATGTTGATCACGAGCTGGATCGCAAACAGGACAAGCGCCACGCCGCGGCCTTTTGCACCCCAGGCAGAGGCTATCAACGCCAGTGACAAACCAATCATCACATAAAGGATCGTCCACACAATGCCGAAAGCAGCAGGAGGCGGGAAAATCTCCGGCTTGACCAAAGACCGAAACCAGAAACTGTCAGGCGAGCCGGCCTGACCACCTAAAAAACCAAGCAGAACGACAAGAGGCACAGTGAACAATGCCCACCGCATGAAGCTGGCTCTGAGCTGACCTTTCGACGCAATGACGTTCATTGAGGCTCCCGCTTGAAAACGATTCGTCAGTTAACCGGTTAACTGCCTCGGGAATACACACTGCGCAATGACGCGCCAAACCGCTGTGCCGGATCAGGTCATTACGATGTGGAAACAATGCAAAATTTTAGCTTC
>WTKI01000025.1 GCA_011524425.1 Altererythrobacter sp.
CCATTGGAATTTGGCGCCGCTATAAAGGTTTGCGTGGCTAAGTCACCCCTGCCCTTGCTAGCAGTCTTGCTTTTCAATTCCCCGCGCCTAGACCTTTTCTCATGGCCGAAGATGATCGCCTTGACGACGATGTGATGCTGGCAGACGCGCCAGCGCCATCGGACGTGCAAGAGCAAGTTCGGCCCGATGACCGGATCGACGATGAACGGCACGACGAGGAAAACCGGCTCAAGCCGGAATACATCCGCTTGGTCCGCGATGCTCTGGAAAAGCGCGACAACAATGCGGTTTACGACCTGGTAGAACCGCTGCACCCTGCAGACACAGCAGACTTGCTGGAACTGCTGGAGCGCGATGAGCGCACTGCCTTGGCTCTGTCGATCACAGATCTCATGAGTTCTGACGTGATTGCAGAGCTTAACGATCACGTTCGCGAAGAAATGATGGAAGCGCTGGAACCGGAAGCGGTTGCGACCATCGTCGAGCAGCTGGAAACCGATGATGCGGTTCAGCTGATCGAAGATCTGGACGAGGACGACCAGCAAGCGGTTCTGGCTGAAGTCGAAGCCGAAGACCGGGTTGCGATTGAAAGCGCGCTTGCCTATCCAGAAGAGACCGCCGGGCGTTTGATGAACCGCGAATTTGTTGCGGTGCCCGAACATCTCACAGTCGGCGATCTGATCGACTATTTGCGCGTTGAAGGCGACCTTGCAAACGAGTTTTACGAAGTTTTTGTCGTTGACCACATGCATCACCCGGTCGGTACTTGTGCGCTGAGCTGGGTCCTGACTGCCCCGCGCAACATTCATCTGACCGATGTGATGAAACGCGACCAGACGCTGATCCCGGTTACGATGGATCAGGAAGAGCTCGGCCTGATGTTCGAGAAATACGCGCTAATCTCTGCAGCCGTAGTGGATGAAAGCGGCCGTCTGGTCGGACAAATGACAGTGGATGATGTGCTCCACATCATCTCGGAAGAGGCTGGCGAAGACGCGCTGCTTTTGTCCGGTGCAGGCGATGGCGACATTAACGAGCCAATCCGCGAAGCTTATGGCAGCCGCGTGAGGTGGCTGATCGCCAACCTTGGAACAGCCTTGGTTGGCAGCGCAATTATTGCGGCCTTTGGCGCCGCGATTGAGAAGCTGGTCGCGCTCGCTGTGCTGATGCCGATTGTGGCGAGCATTGGCGGCAATGCAGGGACACAAACCATGGCAGTGGCAGTGCGCGCGATTGCCACGAACCAGCTGACGCGGGCCAACACTTGGCGCATTGTATGGCGCGAACTGCGCGTTGCGCTGCTCAATGGTGTGACTATCGCTGTGCTGATAGGGATCGGCACGGCTGTTATCTTCACGCCGCAATTGGGCGCTGTCATTGCAGCCGCAATGGTCATCAACATCATCGTTTCCGGCATGGCAGGCGTGCTTGTGCCGGTGATGTTCGAGCGATTGAAACAGGATCCGGCGGTGGCGTCTTCCGTTTTCGTGACCATGATTACAGACAGCATGGGCTTTTTCGCATTCCTCGGGCTGGCTGTGCTTGCAGGCTTGGCTTGATTTTCCCTAAGCTTTGACCATCTCGATGCCATGCCGCTCCACCTGACCAAAATCGCGTTTGGCGCGCAAAGCTTTGAAGATATTGAAAGCTGGTATGCTGGGCGGCGAAGCCCTCACCTCACGACCAAATATCGTCCCACAAAATGGCAAGAATGCATTGGCGGGTCGCTTTACTGGATCCATCAGCACAATATTGTCGCTCGCTCCACTATCCTCGGCTTCAGCCAGACAGACAGTGGTCGCTGGCTGATTGAGTTGGAGCCCGAGTTGGTGCGGGTCGAACCAAGGCCCAAACGCGCGCATCAGGGCTGGCGTTACCTTAAAGGCGATCCACCCCGCGATCTGGAAGAAGGCGAGGAAGCGGGAGACGTTCTGCCTGGCAAGCTGGCAGGCAAACTGCAACGGCTAGGCTTGATCTAAGGCTGCCAAAAGCGCTCAATATTGCCAGACTTCACGTACTTGCGGCAACAAATCGGCAGTTTGCTCATAGATATCATCAAGTACTTCCCGCGCCTCGGACCGAGCATTTTCACTAAGCTTGAGGCTGCTCCCACCATGCACTCGCACATTGCCTGCGTCAGGCCGCGCTTCGATACCGAGGAATGCGCTTAACCGTTCAATTTCTTCAGCTGAAAACATGGTTTCATACAGTCCGAGATAGCTTCCCTCTTCGCCAAAGACTTCGCGCATGGTTCTGATCGCGAAAGGATAATTGGTGCGAAGCTGTGCTTCGGCGCCTTGGCAAAACTTAGCAAACTGGGATTGCGGATCGGTAACTTTCTCGAACAGCATTGTGTCCCGGTTACTTTTCATCAGCATTTTCAAATGCGACCAGCACCGTTCGACAGGATCACGCAGCAAAAGTACGGGTTTCACCGTGACGCCGCGAGCTTCGAAGCCGGATCGGATCTTCTTCAGAACTGATGCGTCGCATTCCATGTAGGTCGGGGTAATGTCCGCTGTGATTCTCTTCTGCGGTTGCGACACTTTCGCGGCAAAGAAATCGAAATAGTTTTCCGGGTCCTTCAGAAAAGTCCGCCTGACTTGCCAAGGCTGCTTCCTACCTCGGAGCGTGTGGAAAATACGGCGATGCAATCTCGGTTCAGCAAACTTACGAAAACGCGCATTTGCCGGGACATGCAAGGTATCCCACACATGCATTTCTTTGGGCCTAACCAGAGCCGCCTTCTCGTCCTTCTCCAAATAGGAGTAAAGCCAGGTCGTGCCTGACTTTTGCGCGCCTAGTCCAAGGATAAATCTGGGCTCTGATGAGATCATTCTAACGTCTCGGGACCTTGCTGAACCAGATTAACGTGCGAGCCCAGCTGTAGCGAGTAAGGCCGTTGTGCTGGCATCAAATTCATTTCCACCAGCTTCGATGTCCTTAGCCATCTTCTTGCCAAGTTCGACACCAAACTGATCAAACGGATTGATCCCCAAGAGCACAGCATTGGCAAAGGTGCGATGCTCGTGAAATGCAATGAGCGCGCCTAAAGTCGCGGAATCCAGATCATCGCACAGCATGGTCGCAGAAGGTCTGTCACCGGGGAAGGCACGCGCTGGGTCTTTCCCGTCAGCTGCCATATTACCGCCAGACATCAGCGCTGCACCTTGCGCAAAACAGTTGGTTAGCAAGATCGCATGGTGTGCCGGATCAAGCGCATCGCCAGGGGCAATGCTAGCGATGAAATCGACA
>WTKI01000305.1:0-12980 GCA_011524425.1 Altererythrobacter sp.
TGGGCTAGGCGCGATGTCTGTTAGCGATAGCGGGCGTTATCTTGCCTATTCAGTGGACGATAACGGCTCGGAACGTTTCACTGCCCGGATTAAGGATCTTGAGACTGGAGAACTCCTTGACGATGTGATTCCTGAGACCCTCTCCGGTCTTACATGGGTCGCGAATGATACGATGATCGCTTACGGTAAAGCCAATGCCAATTGGCGGGTCGACAATGTCCGGCTGCACCGCATTGGCACTTCGGCTGACGACGATATCGAAATCTACAAAGAAGAGGACATTACGTTTCGTGCGGGCGCGGGCCTTTCAGCGCAAGATGACTGGTTGATCATTGTCGCCACTGACAGCGAGACGTCCGAAGTCCGGCTGGTTCGCGCCGATGATCCGACCGGCGAACAGATCCTTGTCAGTCCGCGTCAAAAGGGGCGCGAGTATTCAGTCGATATTCGCGGCGAGGATGTGTTCATTCTGACTAATGACGAACACGTGAACTTCCGACTTGCCAAAGCGACAATGGGCAATCTCAGTGAATGGGAAACCATTTTGCCGGGCTCAAACGAGTTCTACTTGACCGGGTTCGAACTGTTCAAGGACTTCATGGTGACAGAAGGGCGCCTTAACGGCTTGGATCAGGTCCAGATCCGAGCCTATGACGACCTTGCACAGGCGCAAACCATCGCGTTCCCGGAAGCCAGCTATAATGCAGGGCTGTCCAACAATCCCGAATATGACGTTGCTAAGCTGAGGCTTGCTTATGAAAGCATGGTCACACCGGATTCGGTCTATGATTATGATGTCGCAAGCGGCTCGCTGGAATTGCTCAAGCAACAGGAAATTCCCAGCGGCTATGATGCTTCGCTCTATATGACCGAGCGGTTGGAGATTGAAGCGCGCGATGGCACCATGGTCCCGGTCAGCATTGTCTACCGCAAGGATCGCGATCAGCTAAACGGTGGCGCTGGCGGACCGCTCCATCTTTATGCCTACGGCGCTTATGGATATGCCGTCCCTCCCGGTTTTTCGACGACCCGGCTGAGCCTGGTTGATCGCGGATTTGCCTATGCGATTGCACATATTCGCGGCGGCGATGATCTGGGGCGGCGATGGTATCTGCAAGGCAAGCTCAACGAGCGGACGAACACCTTTAATGACTTTGTCGATGTTGGACGTGGGCTGGTTGTGAAGGGCTATACCGCTGAAGGCAAGGTCACAGCTTCCGGCGGCTCTGCTGGGGGCGAATTGATGGGGGCGGTCATCAATCAGGACCCCGCACTGTTCGGCGCGGTTGCCTCTCATGTGCCGTTTGTCGATGTGCTTAACACCATGCTTGATGAAAGCCTGCCGTTGACACCGGGCGAATGGCAGGAATGGGGCAATCCGATCACGTCAAAGCAAGCTTTTGCTTACATCCTCAGCTACTCGCCATACGATCAGGTTAGCGCGCAAGACTATCCGCCACTCTTAGTAACCGCGGGCCTCAACGATCCTCGCGTCACCTATTGGGAGCCTGCCAAATGGGTCGCAAAGCTGCGCGATGTGAAAACTGACGACAACACTTTGCTTTTGAAGACCAATATGGGCGCAGGCCACGGCGGCAAGTCTGGCCGGTGGAATTCGCTCTATGAGACAGCTGAGGAATTCACTTTCTTCCTTTGGCAAATGGGCATGATCGAGGAGACTGAGTGACAGCGCTCTTCACGCAAGAATTCACTGCTGCCCCTCACCACATTGACGAGCTTGGTCATGTCAACAATGCGGTGTGGGTTCAGTGGATTCAGGACTTGGCTACATTGCATTGGGATGCGGCAGCGCGCCCTGAGGACCTCGCTCAGTTCTTCTGGGTCGTAGTGCGGCACGAAATCGATTACCGCGGCAATATTGCCAGCGGCGATAGCGTGATAGGTGAGACCTGGATCGATGGTTCAGCGCAAGGCGCGAAGTCTGATCGCCGTGTCGATTTCCGCGATGAGAACGGCAAGGTTATCGTTTCAGCGCGCACCACTTGGGCAATGCTCGACAAGGAAAGCCAGCGGCTCGCAAGAGTACGTCCGGAAGTGATCGCGCCATTTCAGCCGAGTGCGGCGACGTAACCCTATTTGAGGATTTCGCCGGTCGCTTCGATCCGCGCTTTCAAGCCTTCCTGATTGATATTCTGGATCTCGATTCCGGGGTGGGCGTTCACTTCGATCACCAACGGACCAAGATTGACGTCTAATACGATGTCAGCCCCGCAATAGCCCAACCCAACCGCAGGACCGCATTTGCCTGCCAGCTCCAGCACTTTTTGCCAGCCCGGAATCTGGAAGCCGATTAGATTGACACCGGTATCAGGGTGATGCGTGATAGGCTCACCTTTGACCACTGCGCGCGTGATCTTGCCTGTCTCCAGCGAGACACCTGCGCCGATCGCGCGCTGGTGCAAGTTCGCTTTCCCGTCAGACTCATTGGTAGGCAGGCGAACCATTGCCATCAGGGGATGCCCGTTAAGGCAGATAACGCGCAAATCCGGCAGCCCTTCCGGGACCAGATCGGCAAGCCCCGGATCGGCTCGGATAAGCGGTTCAATCAGTGCTGCATCTTCAGCCGCTGAGTCGCCGGAAAAACCCCCGTCAACGATTTTGCGGATATGATTGAGCACATAATCCTCGTCCATTCTTGCACCAGAGCCACGGAACCACACATCTCCTTCGCGGCGTACGGACAGAACAATACCATCCCCTTGCGACCCGCGCGCAGGCTTGATCGCCCAGGCATCGGGCATTTCCTCCAGCGGTTTAAACGCCATCAGTTTCTGGTGGTCGTCAATCACAGCAATCGTCCCGCTGCAGGCGATCCCTGCTGCTTCCATTGCGACTTTTGCGGCGACCTTGTCGCGCGCCCTCTCAATCGCAATCCTGGGATTGTATTTCGCGATCAGCGCATTGCGCATGTTGATCCCGAGTATTTCGTCGAGAACGCTCGCGACTTCAGGCGGTCTACCCAAGGGGTCGAGGACTTGGGCAGGTTTGGGCTTGGGCTTGAGCTTGGGCTTTGGCTCCGCCTCGAGCTTTTCTTCAGACTTCGCACGAAGTTTTGGCAGCAATTTGCGCTTGCGAGCCGTCTTTTTGACAGGCACCGGATCTGGCTTTGGCGCGCGCGCTGCTGGTTCCTCTTCAGGCAAGAGGATATCCGCTTCACGCATGGCTTCAAAGGCGCGCGAGACGATTTTGACGGTCTCTTCACGTTCAAGCTGCTGTTCAGCCACGAGCTTTCGTATATCGACCCGCATCTACACATCCTCCTCTCGCCGGATGATCCACGCATTGTGTTTCATCGGCCTTGATGAGGAGTTCAAGCGGGCTTTGTCCTGGGCCCGGCGATAGTATCGGGGTTGAGGAATTCGCCTTCTTGCGGACGATTTGAGATCCTCTGCAGAATGGATGACCCACATGCCTTTTAGCGGTGGGGCGCGCTCTTGCGCTTCTTCCGTCCTGCTCTTGCCGGCCAGGAAATCCTCGACTTCCTGGTCAGCCAGACCTTGGTCTTCTTCAAGTTCAAGGTCGAGCTGATCGCCTTCGCGAGCCAGCCTTCGCCGTTCAAGCCAGATCGGCGCAAAGCGCTTGATCTCCATAATCCGCAAGCCGCGGTATCGGCCAAGAACGGCGATTGCTATGGCGGTGAACGCTGGCATCAACAATGGGGAGGCTTCTATCAAAGACAGTGCGAGGTTTGAAACCATCACGAACTGAATCACGATTGCGATGATAAAGGTATTTAACGCGATTAGAGCGGCCTCTTTGGGCCCGTCCTTTTCCCATTGTTTCCACCAGCGTTCGACCACCAATGCACAGACGACAACCGGGAAGGCGTCGACCTGAAGCTCGGTATCGAGAATTATTTGCAAGCCTACGAGGACCAGTACGATCAGGGATATCAGAACCCCGAGGAATCCCACCCGTGTCATGCGCAGTTTCAGTAGGCTTGGGGCCAGGATCATCCCGACGAGCACTGAGGCTCCTAGAACGATTGGTCCCATGATCGGTCCGATTTGCAAGAACGCCAAGGCAATCAGCATCGGCGTAAACAGCCCGAAAGCCTTCAAACCGACAAAGCTCCGCACAAGCACCACAAGGAACGCCCCGAGCGGCAGGACCATCAACAGGTTGGATGGTTTAAGGCCCCAGATGGCGTAAGATGTGGCAGTTCCCTCGAAAGACGAGGGCAGTGCAAAGAAGCTACCTGTGTTCCAGAAGCCGAGTACGACAAGTATCGCCAGGATCAACCCAACGACAAGACCGATGTAGAAGGGGCGCCTGACTTGTGGAGTCGCGCGCTCCCGTATGTGTTTTAGTTTCCTGATCAGATCAGAAAACATACCCCACCGACAAAGTGAGGCGGTAACCTTCACGATCGCGCGTAGGTAAGTTGCTGCTAGAGAAGATGTACTTCGCTTCAGCTTCTACGCGCCAGCGATCGGGCCACCAGTGCAGTTCGAGCTCCGGCACGATCAAACGATCCTTGCGCCGGTCTCCGTCAGGCGTGAGACGCCCGTCAAAACGTGTTTCAATTACCTCCAATGCTGGCCGTACACGCAAGTCAGGCGTGATCGGCTGAGTGTAGGAAACTTTAGCGGACTCGCGGTTGTAGCCGCGTTCAGGATCATCTGAAGTGATGGATTCCGCCCGCAAATCGAAATTGATGTAATGATACCGTCCCATCCGGTGGCGATAGCCAACGTCTACGCGCGGGCCTTGCCCGGTTGTTTGTGGGTCGGAGCCATTGTCATATTCGCGCTCGCGCCATGTGCCGCGCACCCGGACACGGTGCTCGCGGACCGGCTCGTAAGTGACGCGAACAGAGCCCTGAAGCTCGTCTGTGTCGCTGGATTCAGCTGTAATCAGATCATCGTAGTATCGCCCGCGAACTTGGACTTCCCAGTCATCGTCGAATTCCTGTTCCACCATCACAGTGATGCGGTCGCGGTTGCTGTCGCTGCGGCCTTCGCCCAACCGGACGACTTCGATGCGGTCTGCTTCGACGCGGAAACGCGTGTCGTCGTCTTCCAAGTCGAGGCCGACTTGCCCACGGAATGTGAAAGCATCGCCGTTCACGACGATCTGCTCGTCGCGCGTCGCAGTCTCGGCACTGACAGCGCCGACCTCGACACGCGCGTCGGGATCGAACTTCCAAGTGCTGATGCTTTGCGCTTCAGCAGAGGTGGAAAACAGCGCTGCAAGCCCTGCAGCCAGCGCATAGCCAAAGGCCACGCACCCGCGTCTTGGGGATACTACCTTAATCATCACACACGCACGAATACGTGCATACGATTTAGAAATTCCTAACCCTAGTTTTAAACCACGAAATAGGCATGAAATATCGGGTTTCCCGTGGCTTGCGCCTGAGACGGATGCAGATGGGGCTAACCTCGAGTTTAGTGCTTAACCAGAAATACAAATTTGAGGTCGGGAATTAGATGGGGTTGCCATCCTGATCACGGAAAATTTCGCGCCTTCCCACGTGGTTGGCAGGCCCAACGAGGCCTTCGCTCTCCATGCGTTCAATCCACTTGGCAGCAGTGTTATAACCCACGCCCAGCTGGCGCTGAAGCCAAGAGCCAGACGCCTTCTGGTTTTCGATAACTATCTGACAAGCCTGGCGATATTTACGCTCTTCCGGGCTGTCAGAGGCGGTAAGTTCGTCTTCAAAGCTTAAACCGCCGCCATCTTCAGGTTCTTCAGTGACCGCATCAATATATTCCGGTTTGCCTTGTGCTCGCCAGAAGTCCGCGACGCGTTCGACTTCGTCATCTGACACGAACGGACCATGTACGCGGACAATCGCCCCGGTATTAGGCTTGTAGAGCATATCGCCGCGCCCGAGCAGCTGTTCAGCGCCTTGCTCACCCAGAATTGTGCGGCTGTCGATGCGGCTCGTGACCTTGAAACTGATCCGGGTTGGCAGGTTGGCTTTGATTACACCTGTAATGACGTCGACCGAGGGGCGCTGAGTGGCCATAATCAAATGGATGCCAGCCGCCCGCGACTTTTGGCTAAGCCGTTGAATAAGAACTTCAATTTCCTTGCCGACGGTGACCATCAAGTCAGCCAGCTCGTCAACAATCAGCACAATCATTGGCAACGCTTCATAGTCGAGCTGTTCTTCTTCATAGAGCTCTTCACCGGTATCAGGATCAAATCCGGTGGAGACACGCCGGCCGAGCGGTTTGCCCTTTGCAGCGGCCGCGCGGACTTTGTCATTAAAGCTGCCAATATTGCGCGAGTTGATCGATGACATCATGCGATAGCGTCGCTCCATCTCCTCAACCGCCCATTTCAGAGCCCGCACAGATTTGTGCGGTTCTGTGACCACCTGGCTCAGCAAGTGCGGAATGTCATCATAACTCTTAAGTTCCAAGACCTTAGGATCAATCAGGATTAGCCGGCACTCTGCCGGCGTAAAGCGGTAAAGCAGCGATAGGAGGATCGCGTTGAGGCCCACAGATTTACCGGAGCCAGTCGTACCCGCGACTAATAAGTGGGGCATGGCGGCAAGGTCAGCGACGATCGGCTCGCCGGCAATGTCCTTGCCCAGAATGATAGGCAAAGTGCCTTTGGACGAAGCAAAGGCTTCGCATGCGGCCAGTTCTTTGTAAGAGACCATTTGGCGGTCAGTGTTAGGCAGTTCGATGCCCATCACTGTCTTGCCCGGGATCGGGGACACACGTGCTGAGATCGCCGACATGTTGCGCGCGATGTCTTCTGCCAGGCCCACTACACGGCTGGCTTTGATGCCCGGCGCCGGCTCAAGTTCATACATTGTTACCACAGGACCGGTGCGCACCGCGGTAATCTCGCCCTTGACGTTGAAATCATCCAGCACGTTTTCCAACAGCCTTGCGTTGCGTTCCAGAGCCATCTTGTCGAGCTTGGGGGCTTTGTCCGCGGGCGGATCAGCCAACAGTTCGAGCGTTGGGAGCTCAAAGGTTGCAAACATATCACGCTGTTTGGGCTTGGCAGCCTTCGCAGGTTTAGGTGGCGCGGTCGGATCAGTGATTTCCGGAGCACGGCGCGGCGCGGGTTCAGGGCGCGTTTCCGTCGCCGCTTTCTTGGCCTTGCGTGCTTTGGGCTTGATCGCGACTTCGTCTTCATCGTCAGCGAAGATAAGCATCTGCTCATCGCTCCGGCCGGGGACCAAGCGGGCCACAAAATTTGGTAAAGTCAATAGGATACGCCAGTCTATCGCGAAAATCCGTGTGAGCAAGGCGACGCTGCCTGCAAGGCTCAAGACCGCCAGCCCGAGAATAATCCAGCCTTCCCAAGTCTCGCCAAAGCGCGAAGCAATGGCTTCAATGGCTGACGCCCCCAATAGACCAGAGATGCCGCCTGTTTGGGCGGGCAAACTGCCTTGAACACCTTCGAAAGCGAGAGCCAGAACGCTGGAAAGCAGCATCATGGCAAGCATCAGCATGAAGAAAGGCGACCACCAACGCGTCTCTGGCGCATCTTCATCCTCGATATCGCGCCACAGCCTGCGCGCGGCAATATAGAGCAATGGCAGCAGTAAGATGCTGGTTATGCCGAATGCGCTTAAGGCCTTGTCCGCTGCCCAGGCGCCGCTGGCGCCCATCCAATTCTGGATATCAGTTCCTGCAGCAGCGGTTGAGCCTGAAGGATCGGTTTGCGTGTAGCTGAACAGAGCAAGCCCGAGGAAAAGCATCCCTGAGAAAAGCGCGCCTGCACCGGTAATTTGCGCAGCCCGGCGCATAGACCGGCGAAAAGCAGCTCTCCAATCGGTTTGAGCCTTCTTTTTCGTGTTGATTGCACGGCTAGCCACAACTGGATCCTCCTAGACGGAACACACCATGAATCTTCACAGACTCCGGGTCAAACCCTTTTCGGCAAGATGAGGAGGGGCAAACCCTTTTTTACAGAGCGCTAAGACCATCAATCGCAGCCCATGCCGGCCATTGGAGCCGATGAGCGCTCTCAAGGTTCATGCCGCCAAGAGCAATAACCGGCATTTTGGCATAGGCTGCTAGTGTCCGAAACCGGATTGAACCAAGCGTTTTGGCGTTCTGATGGCTGCGAGTCGCAAAAATTGGTGAAATTAAGGAAAAATCTGCACCAAATCGGTTCGCTTGCCCCAACTCCTTCATGTTGTGGACTGTGGCGGCTGTTATGAGAGTGTGGCGACTGGGGTAGAGCGCTTTTGGGGCGCCGTAGACCCCGTCTGCGCCCCATTCGCGTGCCGTTAGAGCGCTGTCGGCCAGAATGACCACATGACCGTGTGCTTTCGCAATGCGCCGCAGCGCTTCAAAGCGGGCATAACGCTCCGGATCAGGCAAGTGATAATGCCTGAACACGAAAGCCGAACGGCGGGGCAGGCGCTTCAAGGATCGCTCAAGGACAGCATCATTACGCTCATCCGATAAGAGCCACAATCGAGGCGTGTTGTTCCATCTAAGCGAAGGGCAAGTCTGGTATCGTATCACAGCTTCGCTATAGCCTCGCGCCATGGAAACGCCCACCTCTCGCCTCGATGCCGTCCACGCGGAAATTGCCAAGGCCTGCAAGGCTTCGCGTCGCAAGCCCTCTGACATCTCCTTGATCGCTGTAAGCAAGACGCATCCTGCTCAAAAGATTGCGCCATTGCTGGAAGCAGGACACCGCGTATTCGGCGAGAACCGCGTGCAAGAAGCACAGGGCAAATGGCCGGAGCTGCGCGAGCGCTTTCCCGATATCGAACTACACGGGATTGGCCAATTGCAGTCCAACAAAGCGGACGACGCTGTGGCGCTGTTTGACTGTATTCATGCTCTTGACCGGTTGAGCCTTGTCAAAGCTCTGGCAAGGGCGATGGACAAAGCGAACAAGCGTGTGCCTTGCTTCGTGCAAGTCAATATAGGTAGCGAAGAGCAAAAGGGTGGATGCGCAATTGATGCGCTTCCAGAACTACTCTCTAAGGCGCGAGCCGCAGATATACCGATCGCCGGGCTGATGTGCCTGCCTCCAGCGGGCATCGAACCAGCCCCATTTTTCGCTTTGCTAGCCCGTCTTGCTCAAGACCATGATCTCAAAGGTGCTGAAGCGGGTCTATCGATGGGCATGAGCGGTGACTATCCGACCGCGGTCATGCTTGGCGCTAGCCATATACGAGTCGGCACGGCGCTGTTCGGTGAACGAGGTTGAAGTTGGCTTGAAAGCCCCAACAAAAAAGGGCGCCTCTTGCGAGACGCCCGTTATTGTTTTCAAAGCAAAGTCCCTCAATCAGAACTCAAACGCAGCTTCAACGCCGATCTGACGGCCTTTCGCAAGCGGTGAGAAAGTGCCTGCAGCAGGTGAAGGATCGAACGGAGCATTCACTCCGTTAGAGAACGCCCCTGTGCCAAATGGCAATTGCGTGTCTCCGCCGGCTTGGACCTGATCAAGCAGGTTTTTGCCGTAAAGCGAAAGGCTCAGGCCATCGACCGGAGTATTCCACGTGATGTTCGCATCCAAATTGTCAGCGCTTTGTATGAACCCGAAATTGTTATCGGTGTACGCAAATTCATCACGGTGCTGATAATTGATCCGTGTGAGGATTTCGCTCGCGCCTAAATCCCACTCATGGATCAGACCAAAGCCGAACGTCACCTCAGGAACACGCGGTAGCCGCAAAGCAAGGTCCGTGTCATCGATCGCGCCGTCACCGGAGATGTCGAACAGGATCGTGTCATAGTCATCGTCGATCAAGCCCAGGTTTGCAGAAAGCAGCAAGGAATCCGAGACTTGCATGCGGGCTTCTGCTTCAAAGCCGAGGATTGACGCATCAGCCGTGTTGAAAATGGACTGCGCAACACCTGACGTGGCAGATGCTTGGTTCACTTCGCGCTGCATATTGGAAATGTCGGTGTAATACGCCGCCAAATTCAATGTGAAACTGCCATCAGCAGACTGGAACTTCCCGCCAATCTCATAATTGTCGACTTTCTCTTCATCGAACGAGAATGAGCCATTGGCCAAGGCCACAGCTTCAAATGCCGCCGGAGCGGTGATGCGGAAGTTGTAGCCCCCGCTGCGATAGCCACGTGTCCAGTGCGCATAGATCTGGCTGTCGCCAAATTCGTACTGGAGTCCAAACTTAGGCGACCAGTTTGACCATTTGTCATCGTCAACAAAGCCATTGGACTCGCCGGGAACGAAGGGGTTCGTGCCTGTCACAGGGCAAGTCCCGCCTACCACAGTGCATTCTGGGCGCGGACGAATGTAGGTGACTTGCACATCCTTCGTCTCGCGGCTCCAACGGATACCGGCAATGACAGAGAACGCATCGGTCAGATAGTACTGGCCTGAAGCAAAAGCGCCGAGCACTTTGTGATCTTGTGCACCGCCGCCAAAGAACGTCGCTGCGCTGAGTGGCGGCAGATCGCGAATTTCAGTGTAAGCGATGGACTGATCGAACCAGAAACCACCAACAGTCAGATCAAATGAATCGGTCGAGACCGCATACCGCAACTCGTTAGAGAACTGCTCTTGCTCGGTGTCGGTATCGGAATGAAAGATAAAGGCTGGCAGTGCATCAATATCGCCGCCAGTTTGTGCATCATAGCTGCGGTAACCGAAGATATTGGTCAGCGTGCCAGGGCCGATATCGATCTCTGATGTTAGCGAGCCTGTCCAGATCTCGTTGGCATAGAAGCCCGGGAAATCGATCGCAAAGTCGAAGCTTTCACGATCGAAGGTGCCGCGGTTCTGCGCTGACGGACCATCCCCTTCGCTTTCAAAATAGTCGAGCTTGCCGGTGACCGTAAGGTCGCCCAATCTCGCTTCTAAAGCGCCGCGCAAAATCAGCGTTTCCGCCGCGCCGTGATTGGAACCGTCAAACAGGTTCGTGAAGTAGCCGTTGTCCTCGTTGTAATATGCGCCAACTTTGAACAGCAGCGTGTCTTCAACGATGGGCCCGGATACGACGCCAGAAACAGTGTAATTGGAACCGCCGCGTCCGCCATCGACCCATGGGCCGTCAACCGAAGCCCGGAACTTGCCGGTAAGATACTCGGTCGGATTGCCGGTGTTTATCAGCACTGCGCCGCCTGTCACATTGCGTCCGAAAAGAACCCCTTGCGGACCGCGCAGGATCTCAACGCTTTCCAGATCGAACAGGTCGAACACCACGCCGCCATTGAAACCCAAGTAAACGCCGTCGACAAACACGCCGACTGTCGGATCGATGGACGGGATAGAGCTGTTGATGCCAAGACCGCGGATCGAGAAGTTCGCCTGGCCGCGGCTAGTGCCGATCTGGTCAAGTGAAACGTTAGGCGCGGAATAGCTCAGCGATTGGATATCGCGAACTTTCAGTGCTTCAAGGCTTTGCGCATTGAACGCGGTAACCGCGAGCGGAACGTCTTGGACATTCTCGGCGTTTTGCGTCTTTGTACCGGTCACAACGATTGTGCTGAAAGCATCAATCGCGCTGACATCACTGTCATCGGCAGCGCTTTCTTCCGCGGCATCTTGCGCATTCGCAGCGATCGGATTGATCGCACATCCGGCGAGCAGCGCTGCGGCAGTGCCGCGCGCAAAAATAGGGGATCTCATCTTTGTTCTCCTCTCAAAGAGGCGAACGCAAATAGCGTTAGGTCCGGTAATTGCAACCTAGTTCGCCGAAACCGCAGTCAGGCTTCTTCCAATTGTTGCTGAAGTTCATCACTGGCAGCTTGTAGCAGCCGTTCTGAAATCTCGTTAAAGCGCGCGTCCGAAGTGATTTTTTCACCTGTTAAGTCAGTGACATAGAATGTATCCGCTGCGCGTTCGCCGTAAGCTGTCACATGCGCTGAATGTACCACCAAATTGGATTCAAACAGCGCGCGCGCTAAGCGATTAAGCAGTGCTGATCGGTCGCGAGCATTGACTTCAATGACAGTGAATCGGCCGGAAGCATTGTTGTCAAAACTGACCCGCGGCGCCACGTCGAATGCACCAGAGCGGCTGATTGGCAAAGGTCGTGCAGCAAGCTTGGGCACCATCGCTCCGCGATTGGCCAGAGCGTCGCTGATCGACTTCTTCAAACGCTCTATCTGGCGCGCTTCGTTGAACGGCCTTCCCAGCGGATCCTGCACCAGGAAGTTATCAACCGCCCAGCCGCTTTTGGCTGTATGAATCCGAGCGTCGATAATGTTTGCGCCCGCCAAAGCAATACCTCCAGCAATGCGATAGAACAGTCCTGGGTGGTCAGCGGCAATGACGTTCACAAGCGTCGCGCCGCGTGTTTCGTCATACTGGCAATGGATCGACAATTGGTCATCCAGCGAGCGCGCTGCATCATATTGGACCAAATTAAGCGCGATCACATCCTCGCTTTCTGCAATCCAGTAGGAATCGGCGAACAGCTTGCCAATCTGCGAAACGAGATCGGCTTTGTCGCCAAGCCGTGCCTTCACCACTTCCTTCTTGGCTGAAACACGCTCTTCGCGGCCATGTTTCATATGTCCAAGGCGCAGACGTTCTTCAGCAGCATCGAACAGTTCTCCTAAGAGTTGGCCTTTCCAACTGTTCCAAGTTCCAGGACCAACAGCCCGAATATCTACGCAGGTGAGGATTGCGAGATTGCGCAAACGTTCCAGGCTTTGCACTTCGGCAACGAAATCTTCGATCGTTTTGGGGTCCGTCAGGTCTCTTCTTTGCGCTGTAGAGCTCATCAGCAAATGCTGGAGCACAAGCCAAGCGACGAGATCTGTTTCAGCTTGGTCAAGGCCGAAACGCGGACACAATTCACGTGCCACTTCCGCGCCGAGCACCGAATGATCGCCGCCGCGACCCTTCGCAATATCATGCAGCAGGACAGCAACGTAAAGCGCCCGACGCGAATTGATTTCATGGATGTATTTGCTCGCACGCGGATGATCGGCTTTAAGCAGCCCGCGTTCGATCTGGCTCAGCAATCCGATCGCGCGGATGGTATGCTCATCGACAGTGTAATGGTGATACATGTCGAACTGCATTTGCGCATTGACCTTGCC
>WTKI01000305.1:13080-17516 GCA_011524425.1 Altererythrobacter sp.
CATCGACAGTGTAATGGTGATACATGTCGAACTGCATTTGCGCATTGACCTTGCCAAAATCCGGAACAAAGCGGCCGAATACGCCAGCCTCGTTCATCCAGCGTAGGACCATTTCCGGGTCTCGGCGCCCTGAAAGCAGATCGATGAACAATCCGTTTGCGCGTGGATTAGAGCGAAGATCATTTTTGATCAGGACGCCGTCCCGATCAATCTGGCGCATGGTCTCCGGATGGATTTCCAAGCCATTGGCTTCAGCAATCTGGAATATTTCAATCAGGCGGACCGGATCTTGCTTGAACCAGTCATTGCCCGGCGCTTCAATCCTGCCTCCAAAAACCTGATAGCCGTTCAAAGTGCGCGGCTTCTGATTCCAGGCGGCAAAGAAGCCGCGCCGTTCGCGCTTTTTCGCGATCTGCTCGTCGATATGGGCAAGAAACACCCCTGTAAGACTGCCGACTCGTTTGGCTTGCAGGAAGTAGAATTGCATGAAGCGTTCAACAGCGCTTTTGCCGGGGCGGTCCGCAAAGTTCATCCTGGCTGCAACTTCGCGCTGCAAGTCGAATGTGAGCCGATCCTCCGCGCGGTTTGTAAGCATATGCAAATGACAGCGCACAGCGAGCAAAAACCCCTCTGCACGCCGGAAGCTGCGGTATTCCGTCTTAGTCAAAAGGCCCACATCGACGAGTTCAGAGCCGCTACGGACCTGATGGATGTATTTGCCGATCCAGTAGAGCGTCTGAAGGTCGCGCAAACCGCCTTTGCCTTCTTTGACATTGGGCTCAACTACATACCGGCTGTCGCCCATCCGCTTGTGGCGATCGTTGCGTTCGGCCAGTTTTTCAGAAAGGAACTGGCGTTCTGTCCCTTTCGCAACCTCGTTCCAGAAACGCCGCGTGATCTCTCCGTAAAGGCCTTCATCGCCCCAGATAAACCGGCTTTCCAGCAAAGCTGTTCGGATCGTCAGATCCTCGCGCGCCATGCGCATTGTGTCATCGACCGTGCGGCTCGACTGTCCGATTTTAAGGCCCAAATCCCAAAGGAAATAGAGCATGGCTTCGACAACTTGTTCGCACCACGGCGCACGTTTCATGGGGGTAATGAAAGCGATATCGACGTCGGAATGCGGCGCCATCTCAGCGCGGCCGTACCCGCCCACAGCCAGAATCGCGAGCCGCTCAGCGGCTGTCCGGTTAGCGACCGGATAGAGGCGCTCAGTCACGTGATCGTAAATGATCCGCAGCAGCTGATCGATGAGAAATGCCTGCGATGCAGTGCATTCATATCCTGCTGAAGGCTTCTCTTCGAACCTGCGTGCAATTTCTTCCCGGCCGGAATCGAGTGCTGCTTTCAAAGCAGCGACAATCGCGTTGCGCGAATTCTCCCCTTGATCTTCGAACAGCGCGTCTATCTCTTCGGCCAGCTTCCGCCGGTCGATGATAGCGCGCTGTTTCGAAATCCGCGGAGTGTTCAAGCGTTTGCCAATGCGTCACTATAGCGTGCTTTCAAGGCACGCTTGTCGACCTTTTGCGTGCCTAGCCGCGGCAGTGCATCGTCAGAGCAGACAATGTGCTGCTCAAGTGGAACCTTGAACGGAGCGATATGGTCCAGCAGGAAGCTGCGCAAATTCTCTGCGCTGAGAGTTCCGCAGCCATCTTTCAGGAAAAAGACCGCTGCTGGTACTTCGCCCATCCGTTCATCCGCCACACCGAAGACAGAACATTCCGCAATATCGGGATGCGCATAGATCGCTTCTTCGACTTCGATGCAGGAGATGTTTTCGCCGCCGCGGATGATGATGTCCTTCTTGCGATCGACGATGAACAGATATCCGTCTTCATCGAGATAACCCAAATCACCGGTACGGAAATAGGCATCGCCTGTGTAAGCCCCTGAGGTTGCTTCCTCATTGCGCCAATAGCCAAGGAAGTTAGCAACAGAACGGATGGAGACTTCGCCGATTTCGCCTTGAGCAAGTGCATTGCCATCATCATCCAGGATCGCAAGATCGACCAGAGGAAGCGATGCAGTGCCGGTAGAGCCGGGCTTTGCGAGGTAATTTTCATTGAGATTGCCGCAACCCACAGCGTTGGTTTCTGTAAGGCCATAGCCCAGCAGCGGGAAGCCGTCAGGGAAGGAGTCTTTGATGCGCTTCACATGCTCTGGCGGGCGCGGTGAGCCGCCAGCAGCAAAGCTTTTGCACTGCGAAAGATCGAACTTCGCGCGTTCGGGATGCATCGCAATTTCATAACTCATCAGCGGGACGCCGACGAAATAGGTGACTTGCTCTTGCTCCATCAGTTTGAGCGCTTCCAGCGCGTCCCATTTCGGCATAAGCACAAGCTTGCGGCCAAGCGCAAAGCTTTGCAGGAACAGCGGGACGGACCCTGTCACATGGAACAGCGGGACAGCCACCAGTGCGCAAGGCTGAGCTGTCGGCGCTTCACCGCGCTCTGTCAGGATTTGCAGCACCATGAAAGTCTGCGCGACATAATTCATTGTGCCGGATACGACCCCTAGATGGTCTGAATATGCGCCTTTGGGATGGCCGGTTGAACCTGAAGTATAGAGGATCGTAGCGAGATCGTGTGGGCCAAGCTCGCCCAGCATTTTCATCGCTGTATCGCCTGCATCCCATACTGCCTCCAGGCCCGTTGCAGGATCGCCATGGTCGAAGATCACGACCTTGGCCGTGTGGTCAACGCCGTCAAGACGTGCGGCGCGCTGCTCGTCTGCAAGGATCAGCGAGCATTCGCACAGCTCGATGCCATAGCCCAGTTCTTCGCCTGACCACCAGCCGTTCAGCAATGTAGCGCAGCCGCCCGCCATCAGCGTGCCCATATAGGCGAGGATCCAGTTCACGGAATTGCGCGCGGCGATACCGACGCGGTCGCCTTTTTTCAGGCCCTGCTTTGTAACCAGCCCGTGCGCGACATGAGTCGCGGCATGATAGACTTCGCCAAAAGTCATCCGGATGTCGCCTTCTACAAGGAATGGCGTGTCCTTATGCTCATTGCAAAAATGCGCGAAGTAGTGCGCAAGGCTAGGCGGGGCATTTTTGAAAGCGGGCATAGTAACACCACGCCGTTCAACGGTCGTGGTTTCAAACATCGCGCCCTCAGCGGTTACGGCCGCGGTGAAACGCTCGATATCGCGGTCGAGTTCAGTAGGCATATCGTATCAGGTCCTCTCCACAAGGTTCCTCAAAGAGCGCATGAAATCTCACGCGCATGGTGACGGCATGCGACGCAGGCTTTCCCCAAATCTCCTGCTATGCCAAAAGGCCGATCCCGATGGGTCGCCGGAAGCGGCTATGCAACCGTCTCTAAAAGGATATCGACTTGCTGTCACTACTTGCTGCTACCGGAGCGATGGAACCGCTCTATTGGGAAAATTATAGCCTCGGCCCAGCCTTGTTCAAGATCGGCTGGTTCGAATTGCGCTATTATTCGCTGGCTTATCTGCTCGGTGTGATTTTCGCTTACTGGCATCTTTCAAAGATGCTGAAAGCACCCGGCGCTCCTATGGCGCAGAGGCACGCGGACGATTTGTTTTTTTATGCCACGCTCGGCGTTATTGTCGGCGGGCGGCTTGGCTATGTGACGTTTTACAAGCCTGAGATCTGGCTGGAGCCCTTGAAAGTATTTCAGGTCTGGGAAGGCGGGATGAGCTTTCACGGAGGGTTGATCGGAGTGGTCGTTGCGATCCTGTGGGTCAGCTGGCGCGGGAAGCTCAATTTCCTGCGGGTTTGCGATTATATCGCAGTGTGTGTGCCTATGGGCATGCTGCTCGGGCGTTTAGCCAATTTCAACAATGGCGAACTGTGGGGACGCGCGACCGATGTGGCGTGGGCTATGGTTTTCCCGGGCGCAGATGCGCAGCCGCGCCATCCGAGCCAGCTCTATCAAGCGGGGCTGGAAGGTCTTGCCTTGCTGATTCTGCTAACGTTGCTCTTTTGGAAAACCCGTGCGCGCTATAAACCGGGCTTGCTTGTCGGTATCTTTACATTAGGCATGGCCGCAGCGCGCTTTGTTAACGAATTTTTTCGTGAACCTGATCCACACCTTAAGGAGTTTGCGGCGAATACCGGCTTGTCGATGGGGCAATGGCTAACACTACCGATGTTCTTGATAGGATTGATTGTCACGCTTTACGCCGTGACGCGCAGGCCGCTGGGGCAGAGCTCCTAGAGGATGGCGAAGGCGTTTGGCGCCCGCAATTAAGGCTGCTTGATCCTGAGGATGTGCCTGCTGAGCCGGCAAGTGATAGTCCGTCAGAAGGGGGCGAAGCCGCAAAAACTGCAGAAGCTTTCAACATCGAATTTGCGGTGTCAAAGGCAAAGCTTGACGACTTTGTGATTGATCCGCGAGCGGCCATGAAAGCTGAGCCCGAACCGGAGCCCGAACCGGAGCCCGAACCGGAGCCCGAACCGGAGCCCG
>WTKI01000218.1 GCA_011524425.1 Altererythrobacter sp.
GCTTGCGCGGGCCCCGCATTTTTGATCTCTGGATCACTAAGGTTTCGATGTGCCCGCGCGTTCCCAATTACCAACGTTGGAGGTGCAACAGCTATGCGCCTTGAACCGGGAGACATATTCCCATGACCAAGTGGATTGGCCCTGCTTCATGGAGCAAGAAGGAAGCACATGCCGGCGACCGCCTGCCCTATCTTCGCTTAGTGGACGAGAACACCGTCTTGCTGCGCGATGGCAGTGTGATGAGTTCAATCCAGGTCCCTGGCTTGCTGTTCGAGACAGAAGACAGCGATGCTCTCAACGCGCACTCAGCAGCTCGCGAAGTCATGTTGCGTTCAACGCTGGATTCGCGCTTCGTTCTGTATCACCACGTTATCCGCCGTCGTGTGGAAGTGGACTTAAAATCTGAATTTGCAGACCCGCTTAGCAGGCATATCGACCAAAGGTGGAAAGAACGGCTTGCTGGCGGCTCGTTGTTTGTAAATGACCAATTTATCACTCTCATTCGCAGGCCGGCGCGCGGCAAGGCAGGCATCGCCGAGCGGGCGGCAAAATTTTGGAAAAAAACCTCGTCGCTAGACCTCGAACTTGATCCCAAGGATGTGCGGTCGCTGAAATCCGCGATCACCGGGCTGGTTGCGTCTTTGCAAGACTATGGCGCTGCAACACTGGGCGAATACACTTCACCACAGACCGGCAAGGCAAACTCGGAACTGCTCGAATTATTGTCAGCGCTGTACAATGGCGAAATGCGTCCGGTTCGGCGACCAGCTGACGAAATCGAGATCGGACACATGCTGCCTTACAAGCGCACCAGTTTCGGACTGGACGCGCTTGAGACCCGCGGATCGGGAGCGCCAGACTTTTCAGCCATCCTCGGTTTGAAGGACTATCCTGAAGCAACCTCCCCAGGTTTGCTCGACAGCCTGCTGCGGCTTCCGTTTGAGATGATCCTAACGGAAAGCTATGCGCCTGCTGAACGAACCACAGCCAAGGAACGGATCGATCTTGCACTGCGGCGATTGCGCTCGGTCGATGAAGAGGCCGCAGCCGAACGCGCGGACATGCTGTCTGCGCGCGATTCACTGGGCAATGGCGCCGTGGGCTTCGGTGACCACCACCTTACAATCCAGGTGCGCGAGCAAACGCTGGCCCGGCTCGATGATGCTGCAGCATCCTGTGCTTCAGCGATAGCTGATACCGGCGCGATTGCTGTGCGTGAGGACACCAATCTTGAGCCTGCTTTTTGGGCGCAATTTCCTGGCAACGAGAAATACGCAGTGCGCCGCGCGCTGATTTCGAGCGCCAATATGGCAAGCTTCAGCAGCTTGCACGGCTTTGCGCTGGGCAAGGCGGAGGACAACCACTGGGGTGATGCCGTCACCCTACTGCAAACCACCAGTGCAACGCCGTTCTTCTTCAATTTCCATCACGGCGATCTCGGCAATTTCTCTGTCATCGGACCATCAGGCTCTGGCAAGACCGTGGTAATGAACTTCCTTGCCGCACAAGCGCAGAAGTTTTCGCCTCGTACCATTCTGTTTGATAAGGATCGCGGCGCAGAACTTTTCATTCGCGGTATAGGCGGCCGCTATGACCGGATTGCGCCGGGCGAGCCAACCGGATTCAATCCGCTCGCTCTGCCTGACACGCCTGCAAACCGAGCGTTTCTGAGAGACTGGTTTGGTGTTTTATTGAGTGCTGAAGGGCCAGAGGAGCTGGCAACGGTATCAGCGGCGGTTGATGCCGCCTTTGCGAACGACCCTTCGCTGCGACGTCTGCGGCATTTCAAGGAACTTCTTTCCGGCGCACGCCGGCCGCAGGCTGGTGACCTCGCTGACCGCCTGTCAGCTTGGATTGGTGGCAACAAGGACCGGTCCGGTGAACATGGCTGGTTGTTCGACAATGAACACGATCTGTTGGACCTCGAGAGCCGCGTACTCGGATTTGACATGACCGCGCTCCTGGAAAACCCCAGGTTGCGCACGCCAGTGATGATGTATCTGTTCCACCGCATTGACGAGCGACTGGATGGCGATCCGACGATGATCCTGATCGACGAGGGCTGGAAGGCGCTCGATGATGAAGTCTTCGCTGGCCGGATTCGCGATTGGCTGAAGACTTTGCGTAAACGCAACGCACTAGTCGGGTTTGCAACGCAAAGCGCACGCGATGCGCTTGACAGCCGCATATCCACCGCTCTGGTCGAGCAAACCGCGACGATGATTTTTATGCCGAATAGCCGCGCGAAGGCGGAAGACTATTGCGATGGCTTTGGCCTGACAGAGCATGAGCTTGAACTCATAAAGTCGCTGCCAGCGCATAGCCGCTGCTTTCTTGTAAGGCAGCCAGATGCGAGTGTAGTGGTTCGTCTGGACCTCTCCGGCGCACCTGAAGTGCTCACTATACTTTCAGGCCGTGAAAGCGCGGTCCGCCGACTTGACCTGCTGCGTGAAGCGGTCGGCGATCAGCCATCCGACTGGTATCCAGCGCTGACCGGTAGAGCCTGGCCAGGTGATGGTCAGCAAGGTGAACTGGAAGACTATCCTTTCGGGCAAGCAGCCGAATGACAATGGCTTGCGATCTTGCGATGGACAATTTGAGCGGCGGCGTAGCTGGTGCGCTGACCGCCATCGATTGCATGGCAAACGATGTTACATCCCAAACCTTTGGGCGATTGTTCGCGCCGGGGGGATCGCTCGGCACAGTCCTTACGATCCTGCTGACACTTTATGTGGCCTTTTTTGCGATTGCGCTGCTGCTCGGCCGAACCAGCCTCGATGTCAGAGCGCTGATGCCGCGCATGATCACCTTAGGGCTCGTCCTTACCTTTGCGACCAGTTGGGTAGCTTATCAGAGTGTGGTGTGGAACATTGCCATTGGTGCACCTGATTGGCTGGCGGGATTGCTGCTCGGTTCAGAGGGATCAGCGACCCGCAATTTTGGAGCAAAGCTCGATGTGGTCTTTGCAGCCGTGCAAGGAGCAACGGGCAGCAATCAGAACTTCTCTACCTTCTCGCCGGCCGGCATGATGTGGCTCGGCGCGCTGATGCTGCTCTTAGGTACGGTTGGCCTCTTGGTGACAGCTAAAATCGGGCTCGCCTTGCTGGTTGCCCTGGGTCCGATATTTGTCGTCATGGCTTTATTCACGCCGACCCGAGGTCTCTTTGCAGGATGGCTCAAAGGCGTGGTCATGCTCGCTTTGGCCCCGCTTTTTGCCGTACCTGTCTCTTATACACATCTCCG
>WTKI01000381.1 GCA_011524425.1 Altererythrobacter sp.
GCATTGAACCATCTTCGCGGGTTGCAGTCGCAAACTGGCTGAACATATCCTGCCCGCCGCCTTGATCGCGCCGCTTATGTGTTTCCTGCGTTAGCCATTCGACCATGAACGCGCGGCCATCCACGCCCTTCTTCATCTTTGTGAAGGGCAGCGGCTTGCGCACCGGCGCAACAGAGGCTTGCACCATATCAACAAAAGCGGTGTTGATCGCATCCGCCTCTGGTCCCCACGGAATGCCAAGAAAGCTGTCGGCGGCAAGATCAAGTGTGAGCGATTTGATTGTAGGGTTGAATTGCATCGGCTTGTCGCCCCAGCGCGCCACTTCGCGGGCAATACCGCTGTTGAGCGCACCGCAATAATGCCGCATCGGATCCGGTTTGAAAGCAATCGAAAGAGCGCGCCGGTCGATCCGGTGATGATCAAAATCCATCAGCATCAGGCCGCGGGGAAACAGCTGGTCAAGAATAGGACCCCAGCCTTGCTCGTTTGAGAAAATCTTGTCCTTGTTAAACAGCACAAGTTCGTTGGCGTCCGCGCCAATCAAGGTGACCTGATAGCCGCCAAAGGCGCGGTTGCGATAAACCTTGCCATATTGCTCGACCATCCGGCTGGTAAATGCGTGCGGATCTGCCAGCATAGTGAAGGTGTTGCCGACGACCGGCCAGCCGGTTTCACCCGGAATGTGCGACAGGTCCACTTCTTCTAGCTGGCCTTGTGACCAGTGCGAAAGTGCAGATGACTGCGGTTTGGGCTCGGCTAGCGATGCCATAAGAAGGCGTCCTCAATGAAGGTTCTTAATCGCAACCTATATCAGGACGGCACGGGTTTAAAGCTTAAATCCAGCCTGAAAGTTCGCGCCGGATCATCGCATCCAGCATGTTCAACCCGGCCGCAGACGTGTTCAGGCAACTCAATACTGCAAATTGCTCGCCGCCCGCTTCAAGAAATTCCTCGCGCCCTTCAATGGCAAGCTCTTCCAGAGTCTCCACGCAATCTGCAGCGAAGCCGGGCGCTGCAACGGCAATCCGTTTCGTGCCTTTTTCGCCTTCTGCAATGAGCGTGTGGTCAGTCGCGGGCTCCAGCCATTTGGCATTGCCGAAGCGCGATTGGAACGTTGTGACAATCCGTAAATCAGGCTTGCCCAACCGCTCGCTTAGCAAGCGCGCTGTCTTCTGGCATTGGCAATGATAGGGATCGCCCAGCAGCAATGTGCGTTCCGGCATGCCATGAAAACTCAGCAGCAAAACCTCTGGCACGAAATCCAATGCTTTCAATTGCCGCGTGATATCCGCCTCTAGCGCGTCAATGTAGAGCGGATCATCGTGGTAAGGCGGCAAGGTCCGCAGTGTCGGTTGCCAACGCTGCTGTTTGAGCCAACGGCTGGCTTTGTCCACCACAGTCGCAGTCGTCGCGCCGCAATATTGCGGATAAAGCGGCGCAAGCAAGATCCGTTCGCAACCGGCCTCTTTTAATGTGTCGAGCTGGTCTGGGATCGAAGGCTTGCCATACCGCATGGCCCAATCCACCAGAACTTGATCGCCAAATCTTTGAGCCATTGCTGCAGCTTGATCTTGCGTGATGACCGCCATGGGGGAACCCCGGTCGGTCCAGACCTTCTTGTAAGCCTCCGCGCTCTTGCGAGGTCGCACATTCAAGATGATGCCGCGCAAGATTACTTGCCAGACGACCTGCGGAATTTCGATAACGCGGGGGTCGGAAAGAAATTCAGCCAGATATTTTTTTACAGATGCAGGATCCGGCGCTTCAGGTGTTCCCAGATTAACAAGCAGCACGCCCACGCGCCCGCTGCGGACGGGTGCGTGATCAGCCGGGAGTTGTTGTTCTTGCCAAGTCACTCGCTCTAAACCCGCAGCACGGCCAAAAGTTGCAGCCTTGAGCGATTAGTCGCGAAGGTTACCGATTGCCGCTTGGTATTTGTCATAACCCGCCGCTCAGTAGCGGCAGACGGCGCAAGCGCAACCCGGTTGCAGAATGCAAAGCGTTGGCAATGGCAGGTGCTGCAACCACAGCGCCTATTTCACCCGGGTCTGCAGGCGATGCATCGCTGGATATAAAGTCGACGATGATCTCAGGACAATCGGACAGACCTGGCAAAGCAAACTCGCCCATTTCCCGTGTTTCCGGCATACCTGCTCGATATTGCGAACTGGCACCAAACGCCATCGCCATGCCAAACACCAACCCGCCTTCAATCTGCTGGCGTGCTATGTCGAGATTGATGATCCGGCCAATATCACAAACGGCCACTAAACGGGTGACGATGAACCCGTTTTCGCCGCCCCGCGCTGTTGCGACACATGCGATACGAGCGCCGGATTCAACATCACCGATGCGATGACAAGCCAGTCCCTTGCCGCTCTGGTCAGCACCGCCATCCCATTCTGCCAGCCGCGCAACCTGCTGCAAGCAAGCCGCCAGACGCGGGTCACCCCCCAGCATAGCCATGCGATAGGACAGCGGCTCTCTCGCGTTTTGCTTTGCTACTTCGTCAATGAAGCTCTCCATCGCGAAACAGGCATAGCCATGGGCATTGCCGCGCTGCCGACCCGTAGAAAGCCCGATCTCGACAGGGACATGCTCAACCACACGATCCCGTACCGCATAAGGCGGCATGGCCCCTTCGCAAGCCAGCACATCCTCCTGCCCTTCGCTTTCTGCAATCGCAGCCCAGCTGGTCTTGTTTTCAAACATTCGCAGCCCGAATTCACGGGCATGGGGCGGTGTAGCGATCCGTGCCTTCAATGCTTGCAAGCTTGCAGTTCCATCGCCGCTCCATTTGGCCGACATAAGCACTTGCGCCGGTGCACGCGGCCGTGTGCGCAAAATGTCCTGCCAGCGCGACCAGACCAGTTGCACGGGCCGCCCCAGCTCGCGCGCGATCAGCGCCACTTCAATCGCGTGGTCATCCTCCAGCCGCGCATCGAAACTGCCACCTGCCGGCATCGGGTAAAGCACCACGTCTTGTATAGCGATGCCTAAGGCCTTGGCGGCAGCATAACGGGTGCGCTCGGGCGCTTGTGTTGCGATCCACAATTCCAGCTTGTCGCCGCCGAATCGCGCGGTTGCGCTGGCCGTCTCCAAAGGCAAATGCAGAGCAGGCTCAATCTCGTAAAGGCGCGATACATTAGGCGCTGCAAAGGCATTATCTGTTTCGCCTTCCCGCGCGACCTCATGTGCTTCGCCGTCACGCATTGCATCAGCCAGACGCTGGTTC
>WTKI01000422.1 GCA_011524425.1 Altererythrobacter sp.
GCCGAATTGGCCTCAAAGAAGGCGCAGTGAGCGGCGATGACAACGTCACTCGAACGATCGCGGGCGCGATCCGCGCGGCCGGCGGTGTTCGGCCGGATGCGGATGTTCAGCGGATATATCTGATGCGAAATGGCACCTATGCCGAGTTCGACCTGTCCGGGCTGGTTCATGGCTGGACAAGCCGCGACGTCGCCGTTGCCACCGGCGACCGCGTATTGGTTCCGAGCCGCACTTGCTTCGACGCTGACTTGGTTCGGCCAACGCCGATTACCGCGCCGGGCATTCGCGTTTTCATGTCAAACCTTACCCGCAGCGCGATGAACAACGCCGGCGCAGCGATCGGCCAACAGACCACTTCGCTGCCTTACGGCACGCGTTTCCTTCAGGGCCTGGTTGCGGCCAACTGCGTTGGCGGAAGCTATATGAGTTCAGATCGCCGCGCCGTTCTGATCTCGCGCAATCCAATCAATGGTCAAAGCATCGTTTTGGAGCGCGATATCGAGAAGCTGGTGCGCAACGCGAACCGCGATACGCTGAACCCCTATCTGATGCCGGGCGATGCCATCGCATGCTATGATAGCCGCTGGACTAACTTCCGCGAAGCGGTTGGACTGGTCACAGATGCGGTAAACACAGCGACACCGGCAATCTTGTTGGACAACGCGCTGTGAAAACCTTCGCACCCAATATGGCGGGGACCGCTCCGCCGCGGTTCCTGCTACGCCTGTGGGTTGTCGTGCGCGACGGACTGCCATCCGTTGGCCGATACCGGCGGTATCTTGTCGCGTTGGCTGGTCCGCTGGCGCTCGTTTGGGTCCTTGCGCTTGGCTATCTGCTGATCGCCCCCGACCGGTTTGACAGCAAGATGACGCTGATCCTGCCCGGCACGGGTGTGGGCGCGAGCATGAATCTGGAATCCATTGGCCAAGCGACAACTAACACGTCGTCAGCTTTTTCCTCCCCGTCGTTGAGTCCTACAGAGAATTACAAGCGTCTGCTGATGTCCGATCTTGTGCTGCGTGAAGCCGCACGAATTGCGGAGGAAAATGAGAACAGCTTTCCTGCGCCGAGCATCAAACTTGTCGATCAGACCAATCTTATTGAATTGCGCATGTCAGCGGCATCGCCTCAGCAGGCTCAGACACGCATGGCGGCGCTGCAACAGGCGTTCCGGGTAGCGCTCGATAATCTGCGGCAGGACGAAGCACTTGCCCGTGAAGAAGCAGACGCCAGTCGTATTAGCGAGCTTGAGCGAAAGGTGGACGAGGCGCAGCAAGCGCTGCTCGATTTTCAGGGCAAGACCGGGCTTGTTTCACTCGATCAGTTCGCTGGCCGCATCACCGCGCTCGACCAACTGAAGGCGAATGAGCGCGATCGGCGCGTTCGCTTGTCAGAAACCGGCGCTGCGGCCTCACGCCTTGCCAGCACGCTTGATGTTAGCCTTCCTGAGGCGCGCCGTGCGATGCAGCTGAAGGCAGACCCTGAGTTTCAGGAACTGCTTGGCCGCTATGCGAAGATCAGCGCACAGCACAGCGAAAGCTCCGGCACGCTTGGCGAAGCTCATGCAACCATCGAAGAGCTGTCAGCTGAAAAAGACGCGCTGCAAACCAGCTTAGCGATCCGCGGTAGCGAACTCACCGGGCTCGAAGGTGGCAAGGTCATCGAACTGGCAGATCTGGCTGTCTCAAATACGCGGGAAAGCCTGTTCGCGAGCCTTTCAGAGCGCGATAGCGACCGTACAGGTCACGGCGCCGCCTTGTCCGAACTGCGCAGGCAAATCGCCGCGCAAACGGCGGACACTGACGCTCAGGTTGAGCAAGCTGCCACACTTGCAGGTCTGCTGAGGGATCTTCGCGTTGCCGAGGCGGTCTTTAGCTCAGCACTCGCGCGGCTCGATACGAATAAGTCAGACCCCTTCGCCTCCTATCCATTGGTCCAGACTCTCGAGGCGCCTTCATTACCCCGAGCGAAGTCCGCACCCAGCCCGGTGTTCGCAATTGCGGGAGCGATGGGCGCCACACTCCTTATTCTTATCGGATTTCTGCTGCTATGGCTGAGACAGCCAATCATCCGCAAACTGCTGCCGAACGCCTGATCGTCAGATCGATCCAGTGGACCTGGTTCCTGTGGCTGATCGGCGGGCTGTATATCGCAGGTCCAGCCTTGGGGTGGATCCTGGCCGGCATGACTGCTGGAGGACTTTACCTAGACCGGATTAAGGCATCAGCTGTTCCCGGCTCCATCTGGGTCTGGATAGCGGGAATGCTGGCAATGCTCATCATCCTTTGGATTGGCCATGCCAATTTTGAGCTGGGACTTGGCAAGACAATCAAATCAAGCGTCGGCTGGGCGAAGGGGTGGGCGCTAATCGCGCTGTTTCCATTGGCAGGTGCGATGCTGCAGTTCAGGCCGGAACCAATCTATCGCGCGGTCTGCCAGCTTGGTCTGCAAACAATCATCATCATGCCAATATTCATCGCCGCGCCGTTCATCGGTCTGCCGGAGCAGCTCTGGCTGTCCCCGCTCAAGGTTCTCGGAGGCTCTGGGCCTGAATACTTTGCCGCGCAGCTCTATACCATTGAGCCTGGCGCTGGCACGCCGCGGTGGCAGTTCTTTGCGCCCTGGTCACCAGCTGCCGGAATGATGGGGGTGATCTATGTGCTCTTATCTGCGCAAGAAAAACACCTTGGCTGGAAGACAATCGGCATTGTGGGCGGCTTGCTGCTCGCTCTTCTTTCCCAATCACGCGTCGCCTTGGTCGCGCTGCTGTTTGTCATTCCCTTTGTCTGGGGAGCAAGCCGAATGGGCAAGGGCCATCTGTGGTTGATCATGGCCCCTGCGGTGTTGGCTCTTGGAATATTCGGCCCGGTCATCATTGAGTTCGTCAACACAGCAATGACTGAATTCGCTTCCGCACGTGCCGATTCTAGCCGAGTGCGTGCCATCCTTGGCCGCATCGCGATCCATCGCTGGGAGACAGAAGCCTATTGGTTCGGGCATGGCATCGTCGAAAATGGTCCGCACCTGGTGGAATACATGCCCATTGGCAGTCACCACACCTGGTACGGCTTGTTGTTTGTAAAGGGGCTGTTGGGCGCAGTTGTACTAGCAGTGCCGCTGGCAATCACCTTCGTCTTTCTACTAGTGAAAGCTCAGTCGGAGAAAATGGCTCGCGCCGGGCTCGGCCTAACGGTCATATTGGTGCTCTACTCGTTTGCAGAGAACCTGGA
>WTKI01000292.1 GCA_011524425.1 Altererythrobacter sp.
CTGTTGTTCTTCGTTTCCGTACTTAGCCAGCACTTCCATATTACCCGTATCTGGCGCTGAGCAATTCATGGTCTCTGAGGCGAGAGAGTTTTTACCGAGCTCCGCCGCGATGTAAGCATAGTCGAGATTTTTCAGGCCTTCGCCGGTTTCAGCGTCTGGAAGGAAGAAGTTCCACAGGCCCTGCTTTTTGGCTTCGTCTTTCGCCTCTTCAAGAGTTTCCAGCTGGCCAGGTGCGTAAGACCAGATGTCTTTCTTGTCTTTGCCGAGTTCGTGAAATTTGATCGACATCGGGTCGACCACATCCGCGATGAACTTTTTCACATGATCATAAAGCGGGCGGGCCTCGTCTGACATGCGCAGATCAAAAAGATCATCGTTCAGTTCGCCAGCACCAGTATCGGTATAGGGCATTTTTCCTGTTCCTCGTTTCCACATCTTAATTGCCTGCACGGTATGACGCGCGCGTAAACTTGTAAAACGGTATCGCTGGGTAAGGTCCCCCAAACTGGGACGAACCGTCACTCCGGAAACATCCTAGGGTGGTTTGTGCTGGACAGAGACTCAGCTCACGAGAGCGCGCATGAGTGTTTTCGCCGCCATCATCATTCTGCTTACGACTTTGGTGACGTCATTCATTTCCGGCATTTTTGGCATGGCTGGTGGCATCATACTAATGGCGGTCTTGGTGGCCCTGGTCAGCGTGGCCATGGCGATGATCATTCATGGCGGCATCCAGATGTTCGCCAATGGGTATCGCGCCTTTTTGCTTAAGCAACACATCGATTGGCGTGTCTTCGGATACTATTGTATTGGCGCACTCGCCGGGATTACAGCGCTCTTCTTCGTCAGCTGGACGCCAGACAAACGCGCGCTTTATCTGCTGCTCGGTCTGACGCCGCTTTTGGTCTGGCTCCCGAAAGACCGATTGCATTTGGATATCAAACGCCCGCCACATGCGATCTTGGCAGGGTTTGGCGTGCAAGGCCTGAACACGCTCGCTGGCGTGGCAGGCCCGATGCTCGATCTGTTCTTCGTGCGCGCCGACATGACCCGCCAACAAATCGTTGCCACAAAGTCTGTCACCCAAGCGCTCAGTCACCTCGTCAAAATTGGGTTCTGGAGCGTACCGGTGGTGACGGCTGCGGGCTGGAGCGCCCTGCCCCCATGGTGGCTGTTTGCCGCTGCAATCCCGCTCTCAATGCTCGGGACAACGCTCGGCAAGCGCGTCCTCGAGCGCATGAATGACGTCAATTTCCGCAAATGGATGAAAGGGCTAGTTACAGCAATTGGATGCGTGTTGTTGCTGAGAGCGGCCGGGCTTTATTAGGCCGGAAGTGAAGCCGCGATGTTCGCAAGCGTGGTCTCGCGCAACAGCAATTTGTTGCCGGTCAGTGAGGTTCCACTCAGCGGCTTGATCGCTTCTGCATGCGCTTGCGCGGTCGCCAGTAAGTCACCTGCGTCAACAACTTGATCGAGGTAGCCCGCTTTGCGCGCGGTCTCAGGATCGAACAATTCGCCGAACACCATGGACCGGGTCTTAAAGTCATCAGCAACGCGAGCTTTGACCAGCTCCGACGCAAAGATCGGAAGCACCATGTTGATCTGGGTTTCATTGGCACCGATCTTAAATGCGCCCGCGGTGCCGATCCGCATATCGCAGGAAAGCAAAATAAAGCAGCCCATCGCCACGCCATGTCCATTGCACGCCGCGATGGTCGGCGTCGGAAAGCTATAGAGCCGATGCGCGAGCTTTCCGCCACCATCGACCAGAGCTTTTACCTCTTCACCTGGCAGGCTCATCATCAGCTTCAAATCGAAGCCGCCAGAGAAGCGCCCTTCGCGGCCCGTAATCACCGTCACCTTGGCGTCTTTTTCCGCCTGGTCGAGACAGGCATTGAGAGCTTCCAGCATAGGCGGGTTGATTGCATTGGCTTTACCATCATCCATTGTGATGATGGCGATTTCGTCTTTGATCTCGATTGTGGCCGGTGCCGTCATGATGGATCCTCCTGAAGTCTTTACGCCGTCGCTAAGCGCCGTCCCGTTAGGGGAAGCAAGCCTCACTTTGCGTCAGTTGCTGAAACTTCCAAAAGATCACCTGGCGAGCAGTCTAATGCTTCACACAGTTTGGCGAGCGTATCGCAAAGCGGCGCGGGATTTCCGTCGCGCAAGGAAATTCTCTGGGGGATTGCTAGATTGAGATCCTGGATCAATAGTTCGAGCAAACGGGAGGCAACAAAAATGTATAAGGTCGAACTCACAGACTCATATTTTCCGGCGCAGGGCGGCGAAGAACCGGCACCGATGACGATTGGCGATATGCTCCGCGCCTCCACCGCGCGCGCGCCAGATACAATGGCGCTCAAAGAGCTCGGTTATGACGGTGAGATCGGGCGCACGTGGACATATACCGAATTGCTTGCGGATTCAGAGCGCCTCGCGCGAGCACTTGCAAGCCGCCATGCCGAAGGCGCGCGGATCGCTGTTTACGCGAACAATGTCCCTGAATGGGTGCTACTCGAACTCGCTTGTGGGCTCGCAGGTGTGATCTTGGTCACAGTAAATCCGGCCTATCAAAAGCGCGAACTCAAATATGTTCTGGAACAATCTCGGTCTGAGGCGATTTATTATGTCGCAGATTTTCGAGGCAATCCGATGCAAGAGATTGCCGACTCCGTTTGCGATGAGATTCCAGCGATCAAGCACCGGATTCTCCTAACAGATCATGACGCCCTATTTGCGGGGGAAGATACCGGAGACACGCGATCGCCCAAGCCAAATGATGCGGTTCAGATCCAATATACGTCCGGGACGACGGGCTTTCCGAAGGGCGCTCTGTTGCATCACAATGGCCTGGTCCGAAACGGCGTCGACACGATGAACCGCGCGGGCGTGAAACAGGGCGATGCGTTCGTTCACAACATGCCGCTCTTCCACACCACCGGGTGCGCGATCTTGGTCCTCGGAGGGTTGGGCACGGGCTCGACCATGCTGCTCGCGCCGATGTTCGATCCGGAGATGATTGTGCGCGTCATCGAACGCGAGCGGACGCGCTTCATCCTTGGCGTGCCGACTATGTTGGTCGCGCTCATCCATGAAGTTCGGCAGTCCGGCCGGGATGTCTCGTCTGTCGAATGCATCATGTCCGGCGGCTCCATGGTCCCACCACAGCTTTGCCGCGACGCGCTGGAAA
>WTKI01000063.1 GCA_011524425.1 Altererythrobacter sp.
GTCCAGGTCATGCGCTTGGTGTCCCCTCGCTTTCCTTTCGATCCAGCCAATCCGCGATCTGGCTTGCAATCGCATGGAATGGCTTACCTTCAGCACTTTCGCTCAAGGCAGGGGGCTTGCCCGCATCGCTGGCTTCCCGGATTGGCATAGCCAAGGGAATGCGTCCGAGAAACGGAAGTTCCAAGCGCTGTGCGGCGGTTTCCACTCCGCCTGAGCCAAACGGATCAGAGGCTTCGCCGCAATGCGGGCAAACATAACCAGCCATATTCTCAACCAAGCCGATGATTTCAATTTCGCCTTGGTCAAACAGCTGGCCCGCACGTGCCGCATCAATCAGAGCCAGATCCTGAGGAGTTGAAACCAAAACGGCCCCGTCCGGCTTGTGTTTTTGCAGCATAGAGAGCTGCACATCGCCAGTCCCGGGTGGTAAATCGAGCAATAACAGTTCGCAGTCGCCCCAGTCTGCTTCGACCAGCTGACCAAGCGCGCCGCCTGCCATGGGGCCTCGCCATGCCAATGCCTTGCCTTGACCGATTAAGTGACCCATCGACAAGACCTTGACCCCGTGCGGACTGGTAAGCGGCATCAGTTTGTTGTCGACCGCTTCGGGCTTTTCATCCTCTTTGGCTAGCAAGCGCGGCTGCGAAGGTCCGTAGATATCCGCATCCACAACGCCCACTTTCAATCCACGCTTTGCTAAAGCCACAGCAAGGTTAGCGGTCAAAGTGGATTTGCCGACACCTCCCTTGCCGGAACCGATCGCGATCATGCGGCGCTGGGGTTTGTCTGCCATCATAGCGACACGCACTTCATCCACGCCTTCAAGTCCAATAAGTGCATCGGTAATGGTGCGTTCCAGTTCTTGACGCTGCTTCCCGTCCAATCCAGCTGCATCCACAACCATCACTGCGCGCGTAGCTACCATGCTCGCAGACTTGACACGGGAGCCAATTTCCGTTGGCAAGTGGCCAATCAGTTGAACTTGATCCATAGGAACAGCGCCCTAGCAGCAAATTCCTCGCCGCAACCCCTGTTTTTCCAAGAAGAGCTTCCTATAAGACAGATATGCACATGTTGAACGCTATTCGGCAATCGATCGGGCTGGCAATGGCCGGCAAAAGTCCTTGGGGGTCCAAAGGTGGCTCTTCGGGTGGTGGAAACGGCTCTGGCGGAGATGACGGAGGCGATTCTTCGTCAGGCGGCGGCGATGGGCCGCGCAATCCGTGGTTGCCTGGAAGTGGCGGCGACAAAGGTCGGCGCTCTGCCAGTATAGAAGATATTTTCAAAAACCGCGGGCCTGAAGGACCGCGTCGTGGCGGTCCTGGCGGACCGGGCATCCGTTTCCCGGAAAGACCGGGCGGCAAGAGCTGGATGCCTGTCCTGATTGTCGCGCTGGTGGGTCTCGCTGTTGTAGGCACCAGCACGCATCTGATCGGGCCGCAGGAACAGGCTGTTGTCAAAACGCTGGGTAATTACACCCGCACGCTTGGACCCGGCCTGCGTTTTTCCGCGCCTTATCCGATCGAGACTGTGGATGTCGAAGATGTTCAAGGCGTGCGTGTGCTGTCGATCCCCGGCTCAGGCGAAGGGGTCAAACTGATTCTCACCGGCGATCAGAACCTAGTGGATCTCAGCTATATCGTTCGCTGGAACATCAAGGACCTTGAAGAATTCAAATTCCGCCTTGTGCAACCGGTAGAGACGGTTGGCGAAGCGGCAGAAGCAGCCATGCGCGCTGCGATTGCTGAAAAGAATCTGGATGAGACATTTACCGGTCAAGGCCGTGCAGAAATCCAGCAAGACGTGCGTGAGCGCATGCAGGAAACACTCGATTCCTATAATGCCGGCATCAACGTACTCGGTGTCGAAATCGAGAAAGCTGACCCGCCGGCCGAAGTGGTCGACGCTTTCCGTGATGTGCAGGTGGCTGAGCAAAACGCTGATGCGGCCCGCAACCAGGCGCAAGGTTATGCGCAGCAGGTCATCGCGTCTGCTGAAGGTGAAGCGCAAGCGTTTGACAAAGTTTACGAGGAATATCGTCTTGCGCCGCGCGTAACACGTCAGCGGATTTATTATGAAACGATGGAACGGATACTGGCTCAGACCGATAAAACAATTGTCGAAGCTGATGGCGTGACCCCGTACCTGCCTCTGCCTGAAGTCAATCGGAGGCGGACAGAGGCCAACACAGCGGCGGGAGGGCAGTAATCATGAACAATCTCTGGAATAATTACCGTCTCGCGTTCCTCGCTTTGATCGGGCTCGGCGTAGTCTTGTCGCTAAGCGCCTATGTCGTTCCTGAAGAAGAACAAGTTGTCGTGATCCGCACCGGTGAGCCGATTGGCACAGTCAATACGCCTAACGGGAAAACCGAGGCAGGCTTCTATTTGCGTATGCCGTTTATCGACTCCGTTCGCCGGATCGAGAAGCGCTTGCTCGATCTGGAAATGAGAGACGAAGAAGTGCTCTCTAACGACCAGCAGCGCTTGCTGGTGAATGCTTATGCACGCTTCCGCATTGTTGACCCCATTCGGATGGTTGAGCGCGCCGGAACGACTGACGGGGTGCGCAATGCGCTGGAGCCGATCCTGAACTCTGCACTGCGTCAGGAACTCGGCCGCCGGACATTCCAGGCCATGCTGACCGCTGAACGCGGATCTGCGCTGGCAAATGTGCGCGCTAATCTGGACCGCGAAGCGCGGCAATATGGCGCTGAAGTCATAGACGTCCAGATCAAACGCACAGATTTGCCGGACGCGCCGCTCGAATCCGCATTCCGCCGGATGGAATCGGATCGTGAGCGCGAAGCACGGACCATCCGCGCGCAAGGTCAGCGTGATGCAGTGGTTATTCGGGCAGAAGCCGATGCTCAAGCTGCCCGCACCTATGCAGAAGCCTTTGGCAAGGACCCTGAATTTTATGACTTCTACCGCGCGATGAAGAGCTACGACGCCACCTTCGCGAAAGGCGAAGGGCGCGGCGACAGCTCCATCATTCTTTCGCCAGATAATGAATATCTGCGCCAGTTTCGCGGAGGCAGACGCTAGGACAAAGTTGGCTCGACGAACGGCGCACCGGCGTCGGCAAAGCGCTCTGGCTGTTCAATTGCCGTTCAGTGGCACTGCCCTTTTGTGAAGTTTGCAAAGCTCTGCCAGACGAATTCGGCAGAGGACATACAGGTTTGAAGCAAAGAGGACGAAAGCTCCGATGCGTTATGTTTATGGATTGACTACAGCCCTACTCGTTGGTGGAGCAGCCGTTTCGCTGACCACTGGCTATCCGGCAGGCGCGCAAGTCGCACAGAATGATGAAGCTCAGATGGCACGAGTTGTGCCTCGGGCAGGCGCGCCAGAAAGCTTTGCCGATCTTACACAGCAATTGCAGCCTGCCGTAGTCAATATCGCAACCCGTCAGCGGATCGAAGTGGAAGCGAGCAACCCGTTCGCTGGAACCCCGCTAGAAGGCATGTTCCGCGGTCGTCGCGGTCAACCTGCACAGCCGCAAACCCGTGAAGCGCAATCACTGGGTTCAGGCTTCATTATCTCGGCAGACGGGTTTGTCGTCACTAACAACCATGTGGTCTCACCACCTGCCAACAACAATGGCAGGCGCGGTCCAACGATCACGTTGGAAGAAATCACTGTGACCATGCCTGACGGCACGGAATATGAAGCGGAACTGGTGGGCGCAGATGCAGCCAGCGATCTGGCTGTGCTCAAAATCCAGTCCAACAACACCTTTCCCTTCGTGGAGTTTGGTGACAGCAATGAAGCGCGCGTCGGCGACTGGGTGATCGCCATTGGCAACCCGTTCGGGCTTGGCGGCACAGTGACCAGCGGGATTGTCTCTGCTGTCTTGCGCACACCACCCAATGGCAGGGGCGGCGCCTATGAACGCTACATCCAGACCGATGCCAGCATCAACCGCGGCAATTCAGGCGGGCCGTTGTTCGACATGCAAGGCAATGTAATCGGCGTGAACAACGCCATCTTCTCGCCATCCGGCGGCAATGTCGGGATCGGCTTTGCCATTCCTTCCGACATCGCAGCGCCTATCGTGGACAAGCTGAAAGCCGGCGAAGAGATTGAACGCGGCTTCCTTGGCGTCAACATTGCACCGGTTGATGACGATATGGCTGATGCTCTGGGCTTACCCCGCAATCGCGGAGAAATTGTCCAGTTTGTGCGTGAAGGCGATGCGGCTGACGCAGCTGGCATCAAAGCCGGCGATATCGTCACTAAGATCGACGGGCGCGAAGTGACACAGGACGAAACCTTGTCCTTTATCGTTGCCAACATAGAGCCGGGCACACGTATCCCGATTGAACTGATCCGCGATGGACGCCGACTCACCGTCAATGCCACTGTCGGCAAACGACCAAGCGCTGAGGAACTGCTGCAGCAGCAACAGACCTTCGATCCCGATGCCGAAGACGAGGAAATGTCTGAAGATGCGGGCGGCGTCGTAGAAGAGAAAGTGGGCCTAGCTGTTCTTGAGCTTACCGAACAGATCGCTCGCCAGCTCGGCGTTTCCGAAGATACGGAAGGCGTGGTGATCGGCGCCGTTGATCGCAATGCCGATGCAGCGCGCAAAGGCCTCAGCCGCGGCGACATCATTCTTGAAGTGCAATACAATCCGGTAGGTTCGATTGCTGCTCTTGAAGAAGCCATCCTCGCGGCGGAAGCCGATGACCGAGACGTAGTTCTTCTAACGGTTAAGCCGCGGCGAGGCGCGAATCCGGTCTATGTAGCTGTTCGGCTGCGCTGATCCGGTCCCTTTCAGAAAGGCCTCCAAGAGATCGAGAAAGGCGCTGCGGTAAAACTGCGGCGCCTTTTCTTTTCACCCACCTTACGATGCGTAGGCCTTAGGCGCTTACTGGGGAGGCTGAGGCTGCTCGCTTTGCGCTTCCGATGGCCGGATAGTGCGCGGCATAGGTGGCTCCCTGCCCTGCGTTTGCGGGAATGCCTCGTTAAATGTCTCAGGCGGAGATTGACCGATGGCACGGTCAAGAAAATCTTCCGGAGCCGCAGGTGTACCGCCTTGTTCAGGTGGTAACGGCGCGCCATCAGGTCCCAACGGTGTCCCGCCAGGAACCAGTCGGGGCCCGCCTGGCTCGATCAGATTGCCTTGCTCATCTATGAAGTAATAATCGTCTTGATCACCGCCATAGAGATATTCCTCGTCCGGCTCGAGCTGCCAGCCGGGAAGATTGACCTCTGTATCAAACTCTTCAATCGGACGGTCGGCGACAGCCTTGCCCATAAAGTCTGAAAATGCTCGCGCTGGCGCTCTACCGCCTTGCAATCCGCGCACCGGCTTTGCGTCGTCTCTGCCCATCCACACACCGGTTGTGATCCCGCTGGAAAAGCCGACGAACCAACCATCCTTATTGGAACTGGTTGTGCCTGTCTTGCCCGCGACAGGCCGCCCGATCTGAGCGGCTCTGCCTGTGCCTGTGTTCACTGCTGTTTGCAGCATATCGGTAATGCCTGCTGCAACATAGCTCGGCACAAGTTGGCTCTGGCGCGGTTTTTCGTGGCGATAGATCTCCTCACCACTCGCGGTTGTAACCCGCGTGATGCCATAAGGAGCAACTGACTGCCCTTTTGCGGATATTGCCGCAAAGGATTGGACCATCTCGATAACCCGAACCTCGTTGGAGCCCAGCACCATGGAGGGATAGGCGGAGATTGGCGAGCTAATGCCAAAGCGGCGCGCCATGCTGGAAACCGCGCCAAAGCTGGTCTCATCCCCTAGCTTTGCTGCCACAGTGTTGATCGAAAGCGCAAAGGCCGTGCGCAGGTTCGTTTCGCCCAGATTTTGTCCGTTGGAATTGCGCGGGCTCCAACCGTCAATTGTGACCGGCTCGTCAATGATGCGATCTTCCGGCGTATAGCCGCGTTCCAGCGCTGCCAGATAGACAAACAGCTTCCAGGCAGACCCTGGCTGACGCATCGCATCGGTTGCGCGGTTGTAATTGCTTTCCACGTAATCCTTGCCGCCAATCATAGCGAGGATTGCGCCATCGCGATCCAAGCTCACCAACGCCCCTTGCGCGCCTTCGGGTGTGTTGGCTCTGATGGCTGCGGTGGCTGCCTTTTGCATCTCGACGTCGATCGTCGTCCAAACTTCCAGCGATTCATATGTTTCTGGCAGGATCAAATCGAGCTGAGGCAAAGCCCAATCTGTAAAATAGCGCACTGAATTGGTGCCCTGGCTTTTCTTCAGATTGACCGCATCAACATCCACGTTTGCTTCAGCGGCTGAGATGTATCCCTGCTCCTGCATCAAGCGCAAAACTACACCCGCGCGGCCCACAGCCGCGTCGACATCGGCAGTAGGTGAATAGCTGCTGGGCGCTTTTACAAGCCCTGCGATAATCGCCGCTTCGGCAGTCGAAAGACTAGTCGCAGGATGGCTGAAGAAAGTGCGGCTTGCGCTGTCGATCCCATACGCCCCGCCACCGAAATAGACTTTGTTCAAGTAAAGCTCGAGAATTTGAGCTTTGGAAAACTTCCACTCCAAAGCCATTGCCAAGATGGCCTCACGCGCTTTGCGGTCAAGCGAGCGGTTGTTGGTGAGGAACAGATTGCGCGCCAATTGTTGCGAGATGGTCGAGGTGCCGCCAATGCGGTCATCGCCTGTAAAACCTTCAATGATCGCGCCTGTCAGCCGGACGGGATCAATGCCGAAATGCGAATAATAGCGGCGATCCTCGACCGCGATCATTGCGTCTTTCATGGTCTGAGGGATCTCGTCATGGTCGAGCCATTCGCCAAAGCTCGGGCCAATCTCCACAATCTCACTGCCATCACGAGCGCGCACCAGAATGGTCTGAGCGTTTTGAGTGGTTTTAAGCTGGTAGAAACTTGGCAGATTGCTCGCAGCGGTACCCACTGCAATCGCAAGACCGATCCCCGCAATAAGCGCAACCGCCAGGCCGCTCAAAGCGAGGCGCTTGAACCATGTCCGGAAGGCAGAAGGTTCCGCCTGTGTTTTACGGTTTGCGCGCGCAGACCTCTTGCGCTTGGATTGTGATGGTTGTGACTGGCGATTACGCTCTGCAGCGGCGCGGCGCGAGCCACGCTTGCCTTTGTTGGAAATCTTGTCGCCGCGACGTGACATTGCTTCGCCGGATTACCCATTTGATATGAGGCGGCAAGCGCCCCGACCTTCGATGTTGCCCTGCATGGAACAAACCTAACAAGGCGTGAACAGGCGAATTGTGGCTGCTATCAGTCCGGTTATGCCGATTGATTGCCTTTGTCTTCAAAATCCAGGCTCAGCGAGTTGATGCAATAGCGCATTCCGCCTTGGTCCTGCGGCCCGTCAGGAAAGACATGACCCAGATGGCCGCCGCAATTCGCGCATAAAACTTCAGTGCGGACCATGCCGAAGCTGGTGTCGCGCTTCTCTTCAACCTTTGCATCGCTTTGTGGTTTTGTGAAAGCGGGCCAGCCGCAGCCGGAATTGTATTTCGCATCGCTCTCGAACAGCACAGTGCCGCAGCCTGCGCATGTGTATTCGCCCGGCTCATAGTGCTTGTCATATTGACCAGTGAACGCGCGCTCAGTCCCTGCTTCGCGCAGGACGTGATATTGCTCAGGCGTCAAGCGCTCGCGCCATTCGGCTTCAGTCAGATGTTTGGGGTTATCTTCGCTCATCGCACAGCCTCTCTACCTGCCACTGATAAAGGTTCGCTTTGCAAACAGTGCCAGCCTGCCCAAAAGGTGGGGCTTACTCTATCAAATATCAATCTCTGCATAGTGCGCAGGCGGGCGAATGACTTCCATGCGTTCTGTCAAAAGCGGGCGGAAACTCGGCCGGCTCTTGAACACAGAATACCAGCCGCGCGTTTGTTCGTGCCCTGACCAATCGATACCGCCCAGATAATCCGCAACTGAGATCTGTGCGGCTGCTGCCAGATCAGCGAGGCTCATCGTAGGGCCTGCGAGCCAAGGTCGGGTATCGACAGATAGTCCATGTAATCCAAGTGCCCATGCGCCAGCCGCATGGCTTCGCGCAGCATCCGGGAATCGGGTGGTTCACGCAGGACAATGCGCTTCTTCATCCGCTCCAAAAGCAAGGGTGCAGTCACATCTGCGAAGAAATTTTCATCAAACAACGCGACCAACCGGCGGATTTCCGCCCGGTTTGTAGATGAGCCATTGATCATAGGCGCAGCGTCGACAGTCTCTTCAAAATACTCTGCGATGGCTCTGCTGTCAGACAAAACCAGCTCTTTGTCTGCGTGCACCATTACCGGCGTTCGACCCGCCGGATTGAGGTTGAAGAACATGTCGCTCGCCGCCCAGGGGTCCTCGCGTACCAATTCAAACGGCACGCCTTTTTCACCCAGCAATAAGCGGATTTTGCGGCTGAATGGGCAGAGGGGGAATTGATAGAGACGCCACATAGATCAATGCGTCATGCCGCACTGCAAGCGCCCCGTCCAGATCAGAGCGAGGCAATCTATCTCAAAAGGAGAAGATTGTACCCCGTCCTCGCTCTGGGCTGTCTCAAGCGTCTACAGTTCGCCTGTCTCAGCCATGGTTGATTCAGCAATTTTTTCGCGCATGGTCTCGCTTAGCTCTGTGAGCGCAGGACGCATTGCATCCAGCCCTTCGACCAGCCCTGCGAGCAGACCCATCATTTGCGGAACTCTCTCTGAAAGTTCACGTGGCATGTCTTGCGCCTCTTCGCCCACTAAATCGCGCACTGTGGCACTCTCGTCTACGTCAGCGGAGTGATCGCCGGTTGCTTCCTGCGCCGCACTCAGCAATGGGCCAACGGGGAGCGACAGCAAAACCTCGCCAAGTGTATGGACCATGGCGGATGCGTGTTCCTGCTGGTCAGGATCGTTCAACCGATCGGCTAACTGCGCTATACCCGCATCATCGCCCTCAAGCGGGTCTGCCTCTTGCGCCAAAGCGACATGAGGTGAGGCGAAAGCAAGCGACAACGTCGCTGCTGCAATGAGAGCACGCATAAGCGATCCTTCCGGTTAGAATTTCGGATTAATCGCTTTTTAGTTCATGTTGAATGAGCTTAACCTGAACAAATATGCTCAAACGCCGGAATTTTCCAGCATCCCGAGGCATGCCGGCATCACAGCATCGACTTGATCCTCATCCAGCAAACGCTGAGCTTCGCGCGAGGCAAGCGCAGAAACCTGATCGCGGGTAAGACCGGTATCATCCATCAGCTTGGCTAAGGAACGGACGAAAAACTCTTGCCCGCGCGGATCCAGCAGAGGCCAAGACAGAGCAGCCTCGTTACCATTAGCTTGGCCATAGCTGACTAAAGCAAAGGCCGCAGAGCAGCGCAGGAGAGCCTGGTTTTCTAAAGACAGCTGGACACTCGCAGGATCAAATGGTGCGGGTGCGGCCTGCTCAACTGGTGCAGTAGTTTGAAACGAAGCGAGCAGCGCGGCGGCGAAAAGAATATGAGTCATAGCGCACATCATAGCGCGGAAATCTGAACCGCGCACTATCAAGTCCTTGTCCCCCTGCGCTGCGCCGCTAAGGTGCGGCGTGCATCAAGAGGAGAACCCCCAATGCTCAATCACATTATGATCGGTTCCAATGACATCGAACGTTCAAAGGCATTCTATAATGCAGTGCTAGGAGTGCTTGGGGCAGAGGAACCCTTCGCGCATGTCAATGACACCGGGCAGACCCGCCTGTTTTACAGCCACAATGGTGACACGTTTTCTGTGAGCGAGCCGATCAATGGTGAGCCGGCCAACACCGCCAATGGCTCAACCATAGGCTTTGTGTGCGATAGCCCTGAACAACTTCAGCAGTTTCACGATGTCGCAATCGCCAATGGCGGAACCAGCGTGGAAGATCCTCCTGGCCTTCGCGAAGGCAGCATGGGTCCGATGTATCTGTGCTATTTCCTCGACCCCGACGGACACAAAATCTGCGGCATTCATCGGCCCGGGTGATTTTGTTGATGGTTTGCTGGGACGTGTGGTTAGAAACCCTAAGAACTAGCGACTCAGCTCAAACACAGCGAATTCTGCGCGCCAGTTTGCTGCTGTCGCACTGATTTGCTTTTCATTCGCAAAGAACCACTGGTCTTCTATCCGCGCAGTCTTTTCACGGGCAAGCTCGCGGAAATCGTCAACCGTGACATGGTGGATGTTGTCCGTCGCATACCAGCTGACGGGCAATGCGCGCGTAACCGGCATGCGGCCACCAAACATCAATGCCGCGCGCGTGCGCCAATGGGCAAAGTTCGGGAAGGATACAAAGGCCTTGTTGCCCACACGCAATAGCTCGTCCAGCATGCGATCAGGGCGCTCAGCTGTTTGTAACGTCTGGCTGAGAATGGCGTAGTCGAAAGCGTTATCAGGGTAATTCACAAGGTCGGTATTGGCATCGCCTTGAACTACTGACAGCCCGCGCGCGACACAGCGTTCAACCTGCTGCGGGTTGATCTCTAGCCCGCGCGCATCGGCATCGCGGCTTTTCACAAGCTCTGCCATCAGCGCGCCATCGCCGCAGCCAATGTCGAGCACACGGCTGCCGGCCTCTACCGCCCGAGCAATCACAGCAAGGTCAGGGCGCAAGCCATCAGCCATCGAGAAAACCCTTAATCACCCGGTCAAGTGCGGGCACTTCGAGCAGGAAACTGTCATGACCAAAGGGCGCAGAAAGCTCGACGAAGCTGACCGGCGCACCGGCTGCGTTCAAAGCATGCACGATGTGGCGGCTTTCCGCGGTCGGGTAGAGCCAATCGCTGTCAAAGCTTACCAGGCAAAAACGCGCGCTTGTGCCTTTGAATGCATCGCCCAGCCGTCCGCCATGCTCTTCAGCCAGATCAAAATAGTCCATCGCGCGTGTGATGTAGAGATAGCTGTTCGCATCAAAGCGCTGCGTAAAGCCGCTGCCTTGATAGCGTAGATAGCTCTCGACTTGAAAATCGGCATCAAAGCCGAAGCTTTTCGTATCGCGGTTTTGCAACCGACGGCCAAACTTCTCTGTCAGGCCCTCTTCCGACAGATAGGTGATGTGCGCTGCCATGCGTGCCACCGCCAAGCCATTATCAGGCGAAGCATCATCAGCGTAATAATTGCCTTCGCGCCAATTGGGGTCCGCCATGATCGCTTGGCGGCCCACTTCATGGAAAGCGATGTTTTGCGCCGAGTGGCGCGCGGTTGACGCAATCACCAGCACACGCGCCGCGCGCTCTGGCCAATTGGCCGCTAAGCTCAACGCCTGCATCCCGCCCATAGAGCCGCCCACAACCGCGTGTAGCTGCGCGATCTCTAGAGCATCGAGCATGCCGACCAGCCCGCGCACCATGTCGCGGATTGTGATGACAGGAAAGCGCATCGCGTAAGGCATGCCATCCTCCGCTTTGCTGGCAGGTCCAGTTGAACCCATGCAGCTGCCAATCACATTGGCACAGATAACGTGGAACTGGTCCGTATCGATGGGCTTGCCCGGCCCCACAGTTCTCTCCCACCAGCCCGGCTTGCCAGTGATGGGATGGGTGCTCGCGACATACTGATCGCCCGTCAAAGCGTGACAGATCAATATCGCATTGGATTTGTCTGCGTTCAGCGCGCCATAGGTCTCATAAGCAATATCGACATGCGCCAGCTCTTGCCCGCTATCCAAAGGAAGCGGGTGTGAAAGCGTGATCACTTGCGAGGCTGGAGCATTTGCCATTTCAGCTCGCCGATTGAGCGAGTGCGGCCACGCTGTCAATTGTGCTGTTTTTCACCGGCGAATGCGTTATGCGCCATTGCGCTATGTCTGACACGCCTCAAATGAAGCCCTGGATTGCCTCGATCCATGCCTATGTGCCGGGCAAATCCAATGGTGCTGGCGGCAAGCCTTTGATCAAACTGTCCGCTAATGAGAACCCCTTGGGATGTTCACAAGCCGCGCTAGAAGCGCGTACTGACGCGGGCCAACCTGCGCCCTATCCGGACCCCGGCTCAACCCGTCTGCGCGATGCGATTGGCGCGTTGCATGGCATTGAAAGCAGCCGGATCGTATGCGGTACGGGCTCGGATGAATTGCTCAATCTGGTTGCGCAAGGCTTTGCCGGGCCTGGCGATGAAGTGCTGTTCAGCCGGTACAGTTTTTCTGTCTATGACATCGCAGCGCGGCGCTGCGGCGCGACACCGGTTGAAGCAGCAGACAAGGATTTTGGTCTGGATGTCGACGCCTTGCTAGGCGCTGTGACAGACAGAACGCGGGTGGTCTTTGTCGCCAATCCGAACAATCCCACCGGCACCTATTTGCCAGCGAGTGAAGTGGCGCGTTTGCATGAAGGCTTGCCTGGCAACGCAGTGCTGGTGGTAGACCAAGCCTATGCTGAATATCTCAGCGAAGGCGATGATGATGGCGGCTTGGCTCTTGCTGCCAAAGCGACAAATGTGCTGGTGACCCGCACTTTTTCAAAGATTTACGGGCTCGCTGGAGAGCGCGTTGGCTGGGCCACTGGCGCGCCTGAACTGATAGATGTGCTGAACCGGATCCGCGGTCCGTTCAATGTGACTGTCAGCGGGCAAGCCGCCGCTTTGGCTGCGATTGGCGACCAGAACTTTGTCCGCCAGTCGCGCGATCATAATGCAGCAGGCTTAGCGCGTCTGACAGCAGCGGTCGAAGCGCTGGGCAATCATGGCCTGCGCGCAATCCCCAGCAAGGCCAACTTTCTGCTGATCCTGTTTGAAGGCGCTGTTTCTGCAAAGCAGGCTCTCGATGCATTGGCCGATGCCGGATATGCCGTGCGTCATCTGCCAGGCCAGAATTTGCCACAAGCCTTGCGCATCACGATTGGAACTGACCAACATATGGATGATGTAATCGCAACCTTACGCAGCCTTTGCGGAGAAGCATCGTGAGCATCCAGAATGTCGCTATCATCGGGCTGGGATTGCTTGGCGGATCGATTGGTTTAGCGATCAAAGAGCGCGCACCGGAGATTGCCACAACCGGCTTTGATGCTAGCGACACTGTGCGCAAACGTGCGCGCAAGCGCGGCTTGGTCAGCCATGTCGCAGACACAGCAGGAGAGGCGGTTAGCAATGCGGATCTGGTGATCTTGTGCGTGCCGGTTGGCGCAATGGGAGAAGCTGCCGCTTCTCTTGCCGATGCCCTGCCCAGCAATGCGATCATCAGTGATGTGGGCTCTTCCAAGGAAAGCGTCGCGATTGCGCTTAGCGAAGTGCTGCCTGACCACACGATCATCCCGGCACACCCTGTTGCCGGAACAGAGCAAAGCGGGCCGGATGCAGGCTTTGCCACCTTGTTTGCCGATCGCTGGTGCATTTTGACGCCAGCCGAAGATGCAGACGAAGCCGCTGTCGCCAGCCTGTCTGAATTTTGGGAGAAGCTCGGCTCGAAAATCGAGATCATGGATGCGAAACATCATGACCTCGTGCTTGCCGTCACCAGCCATATCCCTCACCTCATCGCTTACACCATTGTTGGCACAGCCAGCGATCTGGAAGACGTTACGCGCAGCGAAGTGATCAAATACTCCGCCGGTGGCTTTCGCGATTTCACACGAATTGCCGCCTCTGATCCGGTGATGTGGCGCGATGTGTTTTTGAACAACAAAAGCGCGGTTCTCGAAATGCTCGGGCGCTTTTCAGAGGACCTCACCGCTTTGCAACGCGCCATCCGGTCCGGCGACGGCGAGACTTTGCACGAGCTGTTCAGCCGCACCCGGGCAATACGCCGCTCTATTATCGAGCAAGGCCAGGATGATGCAGCGCCAGATTTCGGCCGCGAGCACTGAGCCCTCGCTCAAGGGTTCCAACGCAAATCCAAGCTGAGCCTGAGCTACGCGCGGCTTACCCGTTCAGCGCGTTAATCGCTGTGTGCACGCGCTGTTCCACTTCCTCGCGAGGCAAGCCGGGCGGGATAGGCTCGCCAAACTTGTAAGTGATAGTGCCTGATCGTTTCCATAACCGATGGTAAAGCGGTCCGCTGTCCACCGCCACAGGGACAACCGGCAAGCGCAGCATCTTGTAGAGCCCGGCAAAACCCGCTTGCAGCTTGGGCGATGTATCATGCGGAACACGGGTCCCTTCCGGAAAAATGACCAGCGGGCGCCCATCTGCAACCATGGCCTTGGCCGATGTAATCATCCGGCGCAGCGCTTTTGCGCCTTCATCACGAGCAACCGGCACTAAGCCATAAAACAAGGCTGCCCGCCCCCATCCGGGAATTTGAAACAGTTCTGCTTTCGTGAACACACTGGGCAGTGTCAGCAATGTCGGTGCATCGATTGCTTCAAAGAAGCTTTCGTGGCGTATCGCGTATAGGACCGGTCCGTCTGCCGGACTGCCGTCCAGCACCACTTCAATGCCGAGCAATCGAGTGACGCACCAGCGGTGCCACCCGCTCCAGCGCGCTACGACATAGCGCACAGCTTCTTTGCTGATCGACATTGCGATGACTGCCCCAGTCACCAGAAAAGCACTGATTAGATAGAATAGAACATAGAAGACAAGGCTGCGCAAAACGGACATCACAAGCGCACTCAGAAATCGAACAAGCCAGACAGCCAGCTCGCCAGCAGCTTGTTATATTCAAGGAACAGCCCTTTCAGCTGCAGCTCTGTTTGTACGGCGTCCCGTACAATGGTCACATTGGCTGGCAGCACCAGTTCAAGCTCGTGCGCAGCGCGGCGCATATGCCAATCTGCGGTGACTAAGCGCAGCGAAGTGATTTCGCGTGCTGCAACCCACTCAGCGGTCTCCTGCGCGTTGCTGCGCGTATCGACAGCAGCAAATCCCAATGTCACGCAGCAATTCATATCCCTGCGTGATACATCGAACTGAGCGGCAAACTCCGCCGGCTTCACTTCCGGATCCACCCCTGTGACCAGCATCTGTCCGGCAAGGCCTTCGTCAAGAATTTCCAGGCCATGCGGAATTCGTCCCGCTGACCCTGTCGGTACGATCACCGCATCTGTCTGCTGATCGCCAGCAGGCTGCGGCAACGCAAAGGCAAACCACAAAAAGCCAATCATCCAAGCCAGGATGAGGGTAGAGATAAGCCGCACAATCACAACATTTGCCTTAACGCATTGCCGATGGTGATCCGCGCTGTAACGACTGCAATGCCGACACCCAATACCGGAATCATTGCGATCGCGAGCCAGTCTGTCCAGCTTAGGACGCCCCCGCCGATCATGCCTGAATCAAGCGCTGAAAACTGGCTCCCAAGGATGATAACGGCAATCAGGCCAATGCCTAGCCCTGCCGCCCCGCCCAGCATTGCATCCATCCCGACAGAGCGCTGAAAGATCTGTGCAATCTGGCTATCGGTGCCGCCTAGCAAATGGACAATCTCCACGGTGTCTTGATTGTTGCTCAGCGCGCTTCGCGTGGCAAGCCAGACCGCAGTAACAGCAGTCAGCGCCAGCAAAACGATCAACGCATAAGCGAGAAATTGCAGAGCGGAGAGCGCGGAGTAAACAGGCTGAAGCCAGCTTGACTGAGCATCGATCCGCGCTGCCGGTGCATCTGCTTCAATGAGAGTTTGAAGACGCGTAATCTCTTCTTCGTTGGCAGGGCCATTGAGCTGCACGTCAATCAGGCTGGGGATCGGAACCGCATCCCCTGCATCGCCAGTGCCAAGCCATGGCTCAAGCAATGCATCGAGCTCTTCCTCAGGGACAATGCGAAGTTGCTCTACTGACGGCTCTGCAAGCATGATCTCAGCCGCTTTCTCGGTCTGTGCAGCGCGTTGAGAAGCATTGGCTTCTATAATTTGAATGGTCAGCGCGCCTGACAGCTCACCGCGAGCTCTGTCAGCAAGATTGCCAAGCGACATTGCACCGGCACATGCGACGACAATCAATGCAATCATGATCGCCAGAACCCAAGGCACAGGACCTGCCAAACGCGCGCGCGGGACAATTTGCGCAGCGCTTTGCCCATTGCGTTGCCGTTCGCCCCGTTTGAGGATCTTGCGGCCAGGAATAGGAGGCAGCTTCATGCGCCTTGTCCTTCACTGTTGGCAGCAGAGCCATCCTCTTTATTGCTTTGCGAGCCTGTTGGAGGAGGTGGATAGCGCAGCACACCTGTGGGATCGAAAAGCTTGCCGTCATCCAACCGCATAATCAGCGAATTGGACACTTTCTTAAGCAGCTGAATGTCATGCGTTGCGACAACCACAGTAGTACCTAACCGGTTCAAGGCTTCAAACAGGCGCAGCAATTTGACCGCCATGTCCGGATCCACATTTCCGGTTGGTTCATCGGCAACGAGAATCTTTGGCCGGGCAATCACTGCGCGCGCGATCGCCGCACGCTGCTGCTCTCCGCCTGATAGCGAAGCAGGCGGCGCATCTGCCCGGTGTGCCAGCCCGACCCATTCCAGCATGTCGGAAACCGGCTTTATGATGTCGCTTTCTTTCACACCCGCCACCCGCAAAGGCAGCGCAACATTGTCAAACGCTGACAAGTGCTCGACCAGACGAAAGTCCTGAAAGACAACCCCGATCCTGCGACGAAAGGCAGGCAATTCGCCGCGTGGCAGTGTGATCAGGTCCTTGCTAAACATCCGAATGGCCCCGCGCGAAGGACGCTGAGCCAGATAAAGCATGCGCAAAAGACTTGTTTTTCCGGCACCGCTATTGCCAGTGAGAAAGTAAAATCGTCCCGGAAAAAGCGTAAAGGACAGGTCTCGCAAGACCTCAGGGCCGGTGCCGTAACGCATGCCGACATTGTCAAAACTGACAATTTCTTTTTGCCCTTCGCTCATTCTCCCGGCTCTATAGCGAGCCATTATCCGGTGCAAACACTAACGCGCTACGCGATTAAACTTCATACAGCTTTGCAGCATGGCTGCCGCACCTTTGTGGAAAAAGCAGGCATTTAACTGCAAGCAGAGGTTAAAACTCTTGTTGCGGGAAGGGCCTCAACGTAAGACCTGCACGGAATGATTATCGCATGTCCAGCCTGTAGCACGCGCTATGTCGTGCCTGACGAGGCCATCGGCATTGATGGGCGCACAGTC
>WTKI01000240.1 GCA_011524425.1 Altererythrobacter sp.
GGTTGGGACTACGAAAGTGTTCTGCCCTACTTCAAAAAGTCCGAGGATTTCGAAGGGGGCGAAAACGAGTATCACGGCGTTGGTGGTCCTTTGCATGTCACCACCAATTACGAGATTCATCCCACCACACAGCGCATTGTCGATGCTGCTTTGCAGGCGGGATACCCGTTTAACGAAGACTATAACGGTGCCGACAGCGAAGGCGTGAATATCGCGCAGATGAATACCAAGGATGGCAAACGCCATTCTAGCGCCGTGGCCTTCCTGCGCCCCGCGCTGGAGCGTCCTAACCTGAGCCTTTTGACCAATGCGCGGGTCAAGAAAGTCGATTTGGATGGGAAGACTGCGACTGGGGTCACATACCTGCAGGAAGGTGAAGAACGGTCGGTAACTGCAAATCGCGAGGTGATCCTGTCGGGAGGTACGATCGAAAGCCCAAAGATTCTGATGCTATCGGGGATCGGCGAACGCGAGCAGCTCGAAGATCACGGAATCGAAGTCGTCCATGAACTGCCCGGTGTGGGCAAGAACCTTCATGACCACTCATTGGCCCCGGTGATCTACGAGGGGGATGTGCCGCCACCGACAAATCTGGCCGTTATCCCACTGCACGCGCAAGCCTTCATGCGGTCCGATCCACGCCTGCCTGCGCCGGATATGCAGCCACTCTTCTTCCATGTGCCGCTCTATACAGCCGACACGCAGGAACCGGTTACAGCCTCGGCCTATACACTCTGCGCGGGTGGGGTAAGCCCGACCAGCCGGGGTGAGCTTCGGATCACGGGACCCGATATCGATGATCCTCTCACGCTCGATCCGAACCTTTTGGAAACAGAGTATGACGTTCAAACCCTTGTCGAAAACATCAAGATGATGCGCGAGATTGCCGAGCAACCGGCTCTTGCGGAGATCACATCGCGTGAGATCTATCCCGGGCCGGATGTGCAGTCGGATGATGAGCTCGCAGACTATGCCCGCAACTCTCTCCAATCTTATCATCATCAGGTAGGCACCTGTAAGATGGGGCGCGATGAAATGGCTGTCGTGGATCACGAATTGCGGGTTCACGGCATCAACGGATTGCGTGTCATTGACGCCTCAATCATGCCTGTTGTTCCCACCGGCAACACCAATGCGCCGACCTACATGGTCGCAGAAAAAGGTGCAGATATGATCAAACTCTCTGCAACCTGACAACGGCACCTGTTTCGGAAAAAGGCTGGCAGAGTTGTACGAAGCTGTGGCGAATTTTCATTTCGAGCAGCTTATTAATTGTCTAAACTAGGATGTAATTCGGTCCCACAACAATCAGGAAGACATTTTTGAAAGGAACGTCGCGCGCCGTCTGTTTTGTTACGAAGCCGCAGTAGAGCCCGGCAGTTTGGCGTGCCCATCTCAGTACCCCGGTATCGAGAATGTTCCGGTTCAGACAGCCAGCCCCGAATGGGTGTGTTTCCAAGGCAAGCGGGGTCAAGACGGTCGGGAAAACGACGATAATTTGGTAGTTCTTCGCAAAGTTATCGAGCCTGTTCGAAATGAAGAATACCAACTGGACAAAACTTTTTGCTCTTCAAGTGCTGCACCGAACACGGCCATCGCACTTACAGCAGAACAAAGGTGCGTTGTTGATGACCTGAAAGCAGTGGGTATGTCAGTTGAGTGGTACGACCAGCTCGATTGTGTCTCTAAGACTAGACTGGAATCTGCTCTGATCAGCCGCCTAGGGTGGTCACTGTGATATTCAATACGCCGGAAACCGCGGGAATTGCGCCGAGAAACCCAGCAATTTGGACATGGGAAAATGAGACAAGGGTTGGTGGCGGTGCTGTCAGACTAATGAGAACTCGTCTCAACTAGGACAGTGACGTTGTCTTTTATGCCGCGCCAAGGCTGCGCCACTCGTTGAGAGCGGCGGAGCGGGTCTCTTTGAAGTGGTCTCGAGCGGTGAGCGATCTCTCGGAATTGAAGTGGTTGTAGACTGAGGAATGAACGGCTGCGAACTTCTGCAGACTTCGCATTTGCCTGAACCTCTGCATCGCGCGTTCGTGCAACAGGTCTTCAACGTTTCGAAGTGAGAGCGGAAACCGGACATACATCATCACGGCCAGGCGGATGATCTCAGGGCTGGTCTTGAAGTATCGAAAGGGGTTGGGCTTGGACATCCCACGACCCTACGCACGCCCCTGCTCCAATCAAGCAGGGTTCCTCTGACAGTGCCGCACCCCAAAAATGCGGCACGTCACCGAGACCACCGCGAGCAAGCAAACTCGATACGAGGGTCAACCTTCACTTTCCAACAGATTGGCATTGGAAGGAAATCTCCAGACATACTGCTGCTTGGGTCGCACTCTCTCTGCCCAAGCAGCCATTAGGTCTTTCTCGCAACGACGATCTCTCATGCGGCCAGCGATTGCATCATCCGACCAGCCGTCAAATAGTTTGGCGCTTAAGTCGCTCACGATATCGGAACAAGCCGGATCATTGGCCTGATTGCACAGTTCTGCGGGATCATCCGCCAGGTTGAACAAGAGCGGAGGCTCGGCGTCGAATATACACAGTTTCCAGTCTCCGGACCGGATCATGCGCTGCTGGACTGCACGACCACCCGTCCAACTGGGGACAGGGTCAGTGCAATATTCACAATATGTCTCATTCGGCCAGTCTCCTGTGCCATCCTGCGCCAAAGACCAAAAGCTGCGACCATCCGCACCGGGCAAAGGCACGAGGCCCATTGCATCAAGCATTGTTTGGCTGACATCCACCGGATTGACGACCTGGTCTCTCTCCTCGCCCGCCGGAAGCGTGCCCGGCAGCCGCATGATCAACGGTACTTTTGCGCTTTCCTCAAAAAACGTGTGCTTCCACCAAAGGCCACGCTCACCCAGATGATCGCCGTGGTCGGATGTGTAGACGATCAGAGTGTCGTCCATCGCTCCTATGTCTTCCAGCGCTTCCAGAACGCGCCCAATCATTTCGTCTAGCCGGTGAACTAGCGCCCAATACGCGGCTCGCGCTCTTTGGCAGGCGGAAGCCGGAACATCCGCAATGGCACGATCTGTCCGCCACCAGTTGTAGAATTCGCCTTGAAGGTCGTCCGCGCCAATGCGGGGAGGCGGCACAGCGTCCTTGTAAAAATCGTATGCCTCAGGGTCCGCGACATAGGGT
>WTKI01000274.1 GCA_011524425.1 Altererythrobacter sp.
GCCAGTCGCCAGCAGCAGCGAGCTCCCCGATCTTGAGGATGTCCGCGCCGAAGAAAGGCCGGCCCTGAAATACCATTTTGAAGCCATTATAATTGGCGGGATTGTGGCTGCCAGTTATCTGAATGCCGCCATCTACATCTTCAGCTGAAGCTTCCGCGTAATACAGCATCGGCGTGGCGCCCATACCAATGCGCACAACGTCGCATCCGCTGGCGTTGAGCCCTTCGATCAGCGCATGCTCCAGCATCGGTGAACTCACGCGGCCATCATAACCAACAGCAACTTTGGACCCGCCGGCCTGCTTCAACAGCGTTGCAAAGCCGCGCCCGATCGCGCGCGCATCATCAGGACCAAGTGTCTCGCCAATAATTCCGCGAATGTCATATTCGCGCAAGACGGTCGAATCGAATTTATGGCTCATTATCTCATGATTTCCTATGCTTGAGGCGCTATTTCAGCTTGCCTAGAACGCAGGCGTTTACTTAGCAATCGTAGCAAAAGCACTAAACGAGAATTGTGTCAGTTTCGGTCAGGGATTTCATCAAGCAATAAATCGCGAGCGGCATTGGCTTCATGGACCTGATCGTTGGATCCGCCCCGATCGGGATGAACCATTGTAATCAATCGTTTGTGCGCAGCCATAATCTCTTCATGGCTTGCATCAGCTCTTACAGCGAGCAGCTTGCGCGCTTTGAAAATTGCTTGCTGGCGCGTGGATTGCGCGTTCAGGAATTGCCAAGGCCATTTTCCCGTAATCCAACGGCACAGCAGGCAGATACCGCCAATTATCAGGATTAACCGCATCATAAACTAAGCAAGCTCCAATTGCGGGGTCGGTCCGCTAAATTCAGGCAGACGAAGCTGCCCTAACAGCTCGCGCAGTTCCTGCCTTGCAACGAGATGGCTAGTGCCAAGCTCGCCAAGATGTCCTTTGTCGAGCAAGGTCAGGCCAGATGGGAACAACTCGCGATAGATCACCCGCTCGGACAACCCCTTAGCAACACGGAAACCGACCCGCTTGGACAGTTCCGTCAAAGCTTGCTCGATACGTGCCATATTGCGCGCTTCTGTATGCCCGGTGCGGTTGCGCACCACGACCCAGTCCATTTCGCGGCGTTGCTGCTCAATCGTCGCGCGGCTGCGCTTCATGCGCGCTTCCCAGATCAATTCGGCATAGAATGACAGACGTTTAACCTTGAATGTTTCCCCTTCGACCTGACCAATAAGATCGAAATCTACAAAGCTGTCATTCATCGGCGTGACCAGCGTGTCTGCTTCTGTCGCAGCATGCCGGGCCAGCGGATCATCGCGTCCCGGCGTGTCGAACACGATGAAATCGCAATTCTGACCGACTTCCGCGACTTTCGCTTCAAGCCCGTCGACATCGCCTTCAAACACATCAAAGCTTGCTGTGGGGAGATCAATTGCCCGCTTAGCCGCTGTTTCCAAACGGTTTTCGAGATAACGCGCAAGTGTGCGCTGGCGCGGGTCAAGATCAATCGCAGCCACACGCGCGCCCTTATAGGCAAGCGCAACCGCAACATGGACAGCGGTGGTAGACTTGCCGGTTCCGCCTTTCTCATTGGCGAAAACAATTCGGTGGGGTGTGGATTGCGACACGTGTTAGCTATCTTTCCTTGAACTTGTGCGCCTCGTATTGAGGCGGCTAGGAAGTGTAAAATCATATCCAAGGGGCAGCAGGCGTGCAAACGGCAAACACACTCGACATGTTGAGAACCTTGACTGCCACTTTGCGCAAAGACGGCAGCACGCTTGGCCTTGTCCCTACTATGGGCGCTCTGCACAAAGGGCATCTAACCCTGATCAAGGCGGCGCGCGATGCGTGCGATCACGTGGTTGCCTCGATATTCGTGAACCCCACACAGTTCGGTCCGAATGAAGATCTCGATGCCTATCCACGCCAGCTGGAAGAAGATTCGGCGATGCTGGAAGCAGAAGGGTGCTCCTTGCTTTGGGCACCTACTGTCGAAGCCATGTACCCTCAAGGCTTTGCCAGCAGCATTGCGGTCTCTGGCGTCAGCGCAAACTTCTGCGGTGCCTCACGCCCCGGCCATTTTGATGGCGTTGCAACTGTTGTCTGCAAGCTGTTCAACCAGGTTCAGCCGGACATGGCATTTTTTGGCGAGAAGGATTTTCAGCAGCTCGCCGTGATCCGCACTATGGCACGAGATCTCGATCTTACCGCGCCGCGCGTGGAAGCCATTATCGGCGTGCCCACTGTGCGCGAATCCGACGGCTTAGCTATGTCGAGCCGCAACCGGTATCTGTCCTCTGAAGATCGCGCAGCGGCCGCAACCTTGCCAGCTGCCATGCGCGAAGCGATCGCGCGGATCGCAGATGGCACTGAGGTGCGCCAGACGCTCCGCGGTCTGGAAGATGCATTGCTCGGCGCCGGTTTTTCACAAGTGGACTATGCACAGCTGGCAGATGCAACTTCGCTCGAACCGCTTGAAGTGCTTGGTTCAAAAGATGCGCGATTGCTGGTCGCCGCAAAGATCGGCGGAACCCGGCTGATCGACAATATGGCGGTAAACCCAGCTTGAAACCTGCCTAAACGCTAGCAAAGTTTTGGAGCGGGTAAGGGGAATCGAACCCCTCTAGCCAGCTTGGAAGGCTGGAGCATTACCACTATGCTATACCCGCTCAAACACACAGTTTCAGCGTGAGGAACGCGCCTTTGCCATGGGGAAACATGCGCGTCAATCGAATCCACGAACCGGCTCTGGCTGGCACTAACAAACGCGGTCAGCCTTATCCCGCTTTGGGAAGCCCAAGCAAAACTGTACTTGCGATTGCAGCGCTATGGCGTAAGCCCCGCGACCAATTCTCCTCTTCCCCAACTCAATCTTGTAAGAACCCTATTTGATGCGAACGCTAACTCATCTTGAACGGCTTGAAGCTGAAGCCATTCACATCATGCGCGAGGTCGTGGCCGAAGCCACTAATCCCGTCATGCTCTATTCGGTCGGCAAGGATTCGTCCGTGATGCTGCATTTGGCGCGCAAGGCATTCCACCCGGCCCCGCCTCCATTTCCCATGCTGCATGTCGCCAGCGGCTGGGACTTCCAAGATTTGCTCGCGCACCGCGACAAGACTGTAAAGGAACTGTCTCTTATACACATCTCCGAGCC
>WTKI01000002.1 GCA_011524425.1 Altererythrobacter sp.
GTGGTCGTCGGGTCGTCGGTGCTGCCAGAGCTGCCGTCACCGCATGCGGCGAGGCAGAGCGCAGCCCAGGCGATCCAACCTGCCTTGCGAACACGAAATTGGGGCGTGGTGCGATATTGCATGTCTCGGCTCCCGGCTTCCTGAATTGGACTCAGCTGATCGGCACGCGGATGACCACGCCGCCCATCGTATCGCCGAGTTTGAAGTCACTCTTCGGCGTATCTTTGTGATCGTTGTGGCAGGTGACACAGGCCGGTGCGACGGCCGGGTCAGCATAGACCGCAGTGAAGTATGTCACGCCGCCTAGCTCTTCTTCGCCGTAGAAATTCTCGCCTGGGTTATCGACAATGTACTGCAGACCTTCCTTTTCAACGTCGGTGGTCGGCGCGTTCTGCTTGTTGATCGGCCACAGTGAGAGAAGCTGATAAGAAAATTTGTCAGTTTTTTCCGCAACGGCTTCAGAGCCAAAACGGAACATTTGCGCAGGCAGTGGTAAGGTCTTGTCATCCTCAAACGACTCAGTCGCCTTGATGACGCCCTCATCGTTTTGCAGACGATTGACAACGCGCTTGGTGTAGACCGCGCGATCAGAGGACATCACCGCATGCAGCGAATCCGCAAAGGTTTGCGGGTCAATCCCCCCTGGTGCAGGTTCTGCTCCACCTCCACAGCTTGAAAGCACGGCCGCAAGCGGCAGAATCGCCGCAGATTTTAATTTCCAACTCATTTTCCAAACTCCTTTTGATAACCCCATTTTGAGTTGCGTTCACGGTGCCTCGCCGCGCTCACGCATACGTTTCTCCACCCAGTCGAGGCTCTCGACATGGACAGAGGGACGTCCTTTGAAATTCTTCGAAATCAGCGTTGGATCGGCGAGAGAGTCGATCCAGAACTCCATCCCATGACAGCTCGCGCAAACTTCGCGCCCCATGATCTCATTGGGTCTCAAGTTTGCGCTTTGATTGTGGTCAGCGATCCAGCGCTTGATGCCTTCGGCGGTGCGCGTTTCGAGCTTGGGCATGTGGCAGGTCGCGCAGGCGACGCCTGATCCAACAGGTGCCTCACCGCGCATCTCCTTAAGCCAAAGCTCATGATGGGGCGATTGGAAATAGGCCTGAGTGTGCTCGTCATTGTGGCAGCTCGCACAAGAGGTGACGCTGGCGGTGTTCACATCGTAAGCGTGCGAGGCATGGCAGGTATTGCAGGTCAATTCCTTGTGCGCTGCTTCCGCCTTCATCGGCAGGCGCGCCTCAGAGGGGCTCATTGGTGGAAGCGCGCGCTGCTTGAACAAGCCCCAAAGCCCGTCATGCTCGCTCAGCAGACCCTGGGCGAGACGCATGCCATGCTTGCCTTCGACAAAGCGCTCAGCAACATTCGCGTGGCATGTGGCACACTGCGCCATTTCCGGCTTTTCGATCCAGCTCGATGCGGAGGCGGGGTTGGCCCCTTCAGGTTGGTGGCAGCCCGAGCAGTTCACGCCAGCCTCGGCATGCGCGCTCATCAGCCAATCTTGCGCAATATGCGCATCGAGCGCGATGTTGACAGGCGCATCAGGAGTGCTTGCTGGCGTTGTGTCGGACCCTACACCCGATGTCGCATATAGGCTCAGCACATCAGGATCGGCAAAGGACATGCGGCGCTGTTTGTTGAGCCATGCCTCTCCGACATGCTTCTCAAGAAAATCTTCGTAAAGCGCGCGGTTGTCGTGATAATTATGACAACCAGCGCTCGCACAAGTCTCAAAACCATAGCCAACGTGACTGGGACGTTCTTCCGCTATGTCCTGATGGCAGGCCGAACAGAAATCTGCCGGGATGGTGACGGCCATTTCGCCAGTGACTTCGTCATTGTGCTCGACATGGCAGGTGAGGCATTTGGTTGCGTCAAGCACTTCCAACCGCTCGGCATTGCGAGGGTCGCGGAACTTCTTCATCGGATGGCTGTCATCCTTGGCCGTAAGCTCATCCGCATGACAGGTAAGGCAAGCTGCTTCCAAGGACTCCCGCCCGCCGAACCATTCTGTGTGGCATGTGTCGCAAGCCAGCTCCATCTGGTGATGTGCGCTGGTGGTCTTGCCAATCAGGAAAAGATGTCGGGGTCCTCCGAATGCCATCACAGCGGCGCCAGCACATAGTATGCTGAGCGAAAAGGCGCCCCATATGAACCAAAGCCACTTATTGGATACAGGGCGCGCCATCAGTAGAGATACACCGTCAGTATGTGGAGCGAGAGCAGGACCGGCAGCGGCCACACCAGCAGCATATGCACCCACCACGACCAGCCGCGCGGATCTGCCTTGCGCGTCTTCACCGGACCGAGCGTCGCGAGTTTATGATCCTGCGCGACGGCCGCGCCTGCCACACCCCCCGCGATCAGAACACCCAGAAAGCTGAGCAAGAGTGCACCATTGAGATTGATGCCTAGCCGGAGGCCGGAATGCAGCACCAGCGTGACCAGCGCGAGCACCCCAATCACGAGGTGAACCAGTCGCCAACTCGCATATCCTCCAAATTGTAACCACCTGACCCGCTTCCTGAGCGAGAGTGCCGCAGCGATCACCGCCAAGCCTAGTAGCGTGAATCCGGTGATTTGCTTAAGCAATCCGTCGCGGAAAAAATCCTGCAGCGTCAGATCAGGATTGAAGCTGTCTTCGAACGCGATAGGCGGCAAAACCCAATAAGAAACTGCGCCCAGGAAAGCGACGAAAGCCAGCGCCAGCAAAGGCGTCGCAAATTTTACTGGCTCAGGCGCCGCATCGGAACCGACGGGTTCCTGAAGCAGAGGTTTGCAAGTACCGCACACTGTCGAGGCGCTGGTCATTTGTGCAAGCTGCTCTGCAGTCTCGCAGCCGGATGCCATCGCCGCGCCGAGTTGCCCGCGCGTCACGCCTGTGCAATTGCAGATCGTGGTCGCTTCGGGCCATGCGATCACAGATGCAGGGAGCTTTTGTCCTGGCAGCGCACCGGTTTTGGTGAATTTGCGAAGCGCAGCAAAACCTAGCCTACCACGATTTTGAACAAGCTGCTGGACATAACCAATCCCGTCCCACGGACCGATTGCGATAGCGCCAATCAGCCGGCCTTTGCGCATAACCAGTCGCCTGTACGCACCGCCATCGCGCCACATATAGCTTTGGAGGTCTGCGCGCTGA
>WTKI01000099.1 GCA_011524425.1 Altererythrobacter sp.
GTCTAGCGCCGCTCCAGCGCCGCCTTTCCACTCACGTACGGCAGCAATTGGATGGGTCTGCTGGCAGTATCGCAGCTGCTTTTGCAAGCGGAGACCGCGGCGGGATTAGTCAAGCCGATGAAGATGCTATGCGTGATGCCGGGCTAACGCATCTGTTGTCTATTAGCGGACTGCACGTCAGCGCTGTCATTGCCGCTGGATACCTATTGGCCTTGAAACTGTTGGCGCTTTGGCCAGCCTTGGCCTTGAGGGTGCGCTTGCCTGTAATGGCGGCCGGCATTGGGGCGCTCGCGGGGATCGGATACACACTTCTCACAGGATCAGAAGTCCCAACAGTGCGCAGCTGTGTCGCCGCGCTATTGGTATTGGGCGCATTGGCTATGGGCCGGGAAGCTTTGTCGCTGCGCATGGTTGCGGTTGCCGCCTTTGCAGTTCTGCTGATGTGGCCTGAAGCGATCATAGGTCCCAGTTTTCAAATGAGCTTTGCCGCTGTGATCGCAATTGTCGCCTTGCACAATACACAGATGGTCAAACGCTTCCTTGCCCCGCGAGAGGAAAGCTGGACTGCCAAGAATGCCCGAAGAGTTGTGATGCTGCTTGCAACAGGTTTTGTCATCGAACTGGCCCTGATGCCAATCGTTCTGTTTCATTTCCACAGAGCAGGTGTTTACGGGGCTCTTGCAAATGTGATCGCAATTCCCTTGGTCACATTCATCTCCATGCCGCTCATCGCCATCGGCTTGGTCATGGACACTATCGGCCTTGGAAAACCAGTCTGGTGGGTAGTGGGCGGATCGCTGGATCTTTTGATTGGGATAGCGCATTTCACCGCTGAACAACCCGGCTCTGTAAAGCTTATGCCGCAGATGAGCGCCTGGAATTACGCGTATTTCTTGGCCGGGAGCACTTGGCTGGGCTTCTGGCAAGGCAAGCGGCGCTTGTTTGGGTTCGCGCCCATAGTGGTGGGAACAGTGATGATTCTCAACACGCCTGTCCCTGATGTGCTGATCGCGAATGATGGCCGTAATGTTGGGATCACTACACAAGATGGCAGGTTGCTTAGTCTGCGGGATAGCCGATCCGACTACGCCCGGGACAATTTACTGGAGCTGGCAAGCGTCTCGAGCGAACCCATTCCTTTGGCACAGTGGCCTGGTGCACAATGCTCGCGAGACTTTTGTGTACTTATGCTCGAGCGAGGAGAGAGGGTTTGGGCTTTGCTCCTTGCTCGAAGCCGCGAACGTATCGAAGAGCGTTCGCTCGCAGCTGCCTGTGCTCAATCAGATATTGTTGTTGCTGATCGCTTCTTGCCGAGGAGTTGCAAGCCTAAGTGGCTTAAAGCGGATACACGCTTGCTGCGGGAGACCGGGGGTTTAGCCATCGTCCTTAGCGATGAGACGGTTGATACAGTCGCATCGCGCCAAGGCGAGCATGGATGGTGGAAAGGCGGCCGTTAGGCCGCCTAACACAGTTTAGTGATAGCGTCGCAGCAAGCCAGCAAGTTTGCCTTGGACTTCAACTTCATGCGCATCGTAAACCTGCGGGTCATATGCGCCATTTGCAGGATCAAGCCGAATGCGCCCGTTTTCTCTGCGCAAATACTTCAGCGTCGCTTCTTCATTGCGCACCAATGCAACTACAATATCCCCGTCACGCGCTGTGTCAGCACGCCGGACCAAAGCGAAATCGCCATCGAAAATACCCGCTTCGATCATAGAGTCGCCTGAAACTTCCAGGGCATAGTGCTCACCCGACCCCAGCAATGCTGCTGGCACAGGTAGAGAACTCTGTCCTTCCAAAGCCTCGATCGGAGCGCCTGCAGCGATCCGGCCATGCAACGGGATCTCAATGACATCATTGGCTGGGGACGGCGCCGGGGGAGGGTTAGTCACCTTGCTTACCACATCATTGGCAGGCGAATTGGCAGTAACCTGGCGACCGGCAGGCGTTGAAGCCTCTGGCTGCTTTATGACTTCCAATGCGCGAGCGCGGTTAGGTAAACGGCGAATAAAACCCCGTTCTTCCAGCGCAGAAATTAGGCGGTGAACTCCCGATTTGCTTTTGAGATCGAGCGCCTCTTTCATTTCTTCAAAACTTGGTGAAATGCCCGTTTCTTCCAATCGCTGTTGGATAAACTGAATCAATTCGTGCTGCTTTGCCGTCAGCATGGCGAAAATCTCCCTCGTCGCCTAACCAGTCGCGCACCGATAAGGTGAACGAATGTGGAACAATTAGGAAACGTTTGTCAGCGAGTCAAGCGCATCAACCAAATTCGATGGGATAGACGGTCACCGGCTCACCGGCAGGGACTTCAAGAGCGCCAGCCGGCCGATCAATCAGGCAATAAGACTGAGAGAGGATTGAGAGGGCGGAAGAATCCTGAAGTTCTAACGGGCTAACTCCCTTGGCATCCCAAGTGGCCCGAGGAAACTCGCGGCGCTTTCCACCGGCTTGCAGGCCAGTTTGTGCAAGCGCTGTGACTGAACGGGGCAGGGGACTGGATGCGCCCATCATTTGGCGCACCAATGGGAGAGCAAAAAGGAAAGCGGTAACAAAACTAGAGACCGGATTGCCTGGTAATCCGAGCACCACTTGGCGCCCCTTATTGGCAACGATCAATGGCTTGCCCGGTTTGATCGCAACTTTCCAGAAATCCAGCGATGCGCCCCATTCTTCCAAGGCTGGTTTAACAAGATCATGATCGCCTACGGACGCGCCGCCAGATGTAACGAGAACATCGGCGCCATCAGCTTGTCTGAGAGCTTCGCGAAAAGCGTCCATGCTATCCGGAACAGGGCCAATCCGCCTGACATCGCAGCCAAGCTCAGCAAACATGGCTGACAGCATAACGCCATTGGAAGCAGGTATCTGGTCAGCACTGCACTGGGTCGGATCGACTGCCAACTCGTCACCGCTATCGAGGACTGCAATCCGGGGAGCTTGTCTCACTTCCAAATATTTATGGCCTGCACTGATCGCGAGCGCCAACTGCGCAGGGCGAATTTTGCTTCCTGTATTGAGGATTGTGTCGCCTTCGACAAAGTCGATGCCGCGCTTACGAACATGCCTGCCGGGCCCGGGCGCGTCGCAGCTTATGCTGACAAGACCGTTTTCTACGGCTGCATTTTCCTGAATAAGGATGCGATCTGC
>WTKI01000237.1 GCA_011524425.1 Altererythrobacter sp.
GCGTTGTCGTCTGTCGACTGATCGGAGAGAGCGACGCGCGCGCGTCCGTTCTCGGGTTGCATAGTGATCTGGAGTCTCTCTACCGCAAAAGTACCGACGCATTCGTCATTTGCGACGACAGAGGCAGCATTCTCGATGCCAATGATGGCTTTCTTGATTTGACGGATCTGGCCAGCAAATTTGAAGTGACGTCCCGCGATTTGAGCGACTTTCTTCAGCGTGGCCGGATAGATCTGAACGTCATTTTGGAAAATACAATGCGCACGGGGCACATGCGCATGTACGCAACGCGCCTTAAGAATGATCGAGGTCTTCAGGTGGCCGTCGAAATTTCTCCAGTGCTTCTTAGCGATCAAGGGGGCGTCCGTATTGCGCTTGTTGTCAGGGATGCCAAGCGCGCCGCGTCTGTACGTGTCGCATCCGAGGATGGCGGCAGGAGCGGTCTGCCCAATCGCAATGTTGCTGAATTGGTTGGTTCCGCTTCTCTTAAGGAAATTGTCGCAGAGACGAGTGATGTCATTGAAAAAATGTGTATCGAGACCGCTGTTGATCTCACGGGAAACAATCGTGCAGCTGCAGCGGAAATGCTGGGCCTGTCGCGGCAGTCCTTTTATGTGAAGCTTAGGAAGTTTGGGCTTGTGAAGCGTGAAGAGAGCTAGGTCGAATCTCTTGCATGAAGCGAAAGTGTCATGCAGAGTTGACATATGAGCGTCGCAACGGAATTACAGTCTCGAACGACACCCGAACCGGCTGCGCTACTGCAATTGATAAAGCCTGTTACATGGTTTCCACCGATGTGGGCCTATCTCTGTGGGGCCGTTTCTTCGGGCGTCTCGCCATCTAGTCAATGGTTGATGCTGCTCCTTGGCGTTCTGCTGGCCGGTCCGATTGTCTGTGGGATGAGCCAGGCAGCCAATGATTGGTGCGACCGGCATGTAGATGCGATCAACGAGCCTGAGCGCCCAATCCCCTCAGGGCGCGTTCCCGGCAGATGGGGGCTTTGGATCGCCTTGCTCATGAGCGGCCTTTCCCTCTTTGTCGGTTGGCTGTTGGGGCCCTGGGGCTTTGCAGCGACGGCGGTTGGAGTGCTGGCCGCTTGGGCTTATTCGGCTGAACCATTTCGGCTCAAGCGGTCCGGTGTTTTCGGTCCAGGCTTGGTGGGGTTGAGTTACGAGAGCTTACCATGGTTCACGGGCGCCGCCGTCTTGAGTGCGGCAATGCCGGACTGGCGTGTGATCCTTATCGCGCTGCTTTACGGGCTAGGCGCACACGGGATTATGACGTTGAACGATTTCAAGGCGCTGGAGGGCGACCGTCAGACCGGGGTCAAGTCACTTCCGGTTGCGCTTGGTTCGGAGCGGGCGGCGTGGATCGCTTGCTGGACAATGGCAGTACCGCAAGGAGGCGTGATCGCACTTCTACTATTGTGGGGTCGCCCGTTGCATGCCGTAGCGATCTTTACGCTGCTTTTGGGTCAGGTCGCCGCGATGCGTGTCATGCTGCGCGACCCCAGAGCAAAGGCGCCTTGGTATAATGGCACGGGCGTGTTGATGTACGTTAGCGGCATGATGATCGCGGCCTTTGCGTTGCGCGGACTGGGAGGCACGGGATGACGCTTTCTTGGGTGTCTATTGTTCGGCTCGGCCTCGTGCAAATGTGTCTTGGTTCGATCGTCGTTCTAACCACGTCGACTTTGAACCGACTGATGGTGGTCGAATTGGCACTTCCAGCCGTGTTGCCCGGAATGCTTGTTGCTTTGCATTACGGCATTCAGATCTCTCGCCCGCAATGGGGGTTCATGTCGGACAGCGGCGGCAACAGAACACGGTGGATCATTGGCGGTATGGTGGCACTCGCGCTTGGCGGATTTGGGGCCGCACTTGGCGTCGTGGTTCTCGAAAGCGCATTCTTGGCCGGGATTTTATTGTCGATTGTCGCCTACGCACTGATCGGCCTAGGCGTGGGGGCGTCAGGTACGTCACTTTTGGCTCTTATGGCCACATCGACTGCGCCCGAGCGGCGGGCTGCGGCAGCGACGATCACCTGGCTGATGATGATCGCTGGCATCGCGATCACCGCCGGTGTTGTCGGCGCGATGCTTGAGCCTTATAGCCCCGCACTCCTTTTAAGAATTGTCGCTTGTGTGACGTTGGGCGCCCTGGCGCTAACCGCAATTGCGGTCGCCAGGATTGAGAGCGGTCTGGTTGCCCGGCCTGAACCGGAGCCGATGCCATTCTTGGAGGGGCTAAGAGAGATTTGGGCGGAGAGAAGAGCGCGACGCTTCACAATTTTCGTCTTCCTGTCGATGACGGCGTATTTCATGCAAGAATTGATTTTGGAGCCCTATGCAGGATTGGTCTTTGCTTTCACGCCGGGCCAATCGACCTCGCTTTCAGGCGCGCAAAACGGTGGTGTGTTTCTCGGCATGCTCACTGTCGGAATTGTCGCCACCGGGTTTGGTATAGGGGCCCTCAGGACGTGGGTCGTCGCCGGGTGCATTGGGTCAGCTGCAAGCCTAGGCGCAATTGCCATTCTCGGACCTCTAGGACCAGGAGCACCCCTTCTGCCCGCAGTTGTGGCACTGGGTGTCTCCAATGGGATTTTCGCTGTGGCGGCCATCGGATCGATGATGGCGCTGGCGGGGGAAGGGCGAGAGGCGCGCGAAGGCACGCGCATGGGGCTTTGGGGTGCAGCTCAGGCGCTGGCGGCGGGCTTTGGCGGGCTCTTTGGCGCTGCGGCGGTCGATGTGCTGCGCCTGGCGCTGGATGATGCCGCCGCTTTCGGCGCTGTATTTGTGTTTGAAGCAGTGATCTTTCTTGCCGCCGCTGCAATGGCTGCGCGCATCATTGATCACGGTGCTGTTCAACAAAGCCGTTTTGTTCCAGGGGAATAGCTATGATTTTTGATGTTGTTGTGGTTGGGGGAGGTCCGTCGGGGGCGACAGCTGCCGAAGATCTCGCTCGTTCAGGCCATACCGTGGCGCTCATTGAGCGTCATGGGCGGATCAAACCCTGCGGCGGAGCAATTCCACCACGCTTGATCGAAGACTTTGCCATCGATAACGATCAACTGGTTGCGCGGATCACCACTGCCCGGATGATTTCGCCCACTGGGCGCAAGGTAGACATTCCGATCGAGAACG
>WTKI01000023.1 GCA_011524425.1 Altererythrobacter sp.
GGAAGCGGTTGAGCAAGGCCGTTTCACTGTTGAGGACATCGAGACCAAGCCGGTCAAGCGCAACCCGGCGCCTCCATTCACCACCTCAACCTTGCAGCAAGAAGCCGCGCGCAAGCTTGGCTTTTCCGCCAGCCACACGATGCGCTGCGCACAGTCGCTCTATGAGGCTGGTGCGATCACTTACATGCGGACCGACGGCGTGCAGATGGATGGCAGTGCCATTGCCGCCGTGCGCGATGTGATTGGCGATAAATATGACGCTGCATACTTGCCTGAAAAGCCGCGATTCTACGCCACGAAAGCGAAAAACGCGCAGGAAGCGCACGAGGCAATCCGGCCAACCGATTTTCGTAAGGATCGCGCAGGATCAGGCGATGAGGCAAAGCTCTATAATTTGATCTACAAGCGCGCTGTTGCGAGCCAGATGGCAAGCGCTCAGCTTGAACGCACGACTGTCAATATGCGCGATGCGACCGGTCAGCATGAGCTCCGCGCGACCGGGCAAGTGGTGAAGTTTCCCGGCTTCTTTGCGGTCTATCAGGAGGGTTTTGACGACAAATCTTCCGATGATGACGAAGAAGGCCTTTTGCCGGTCATCCGCAAGGGCGACGTGCCCGCCAAGCAAGCGGTAGAAGCGAACCAGCACTTCACCCAGCCACCGCCGCGTTTCTCTGAAGCGAGCCTCGTGAAGCGCTTGGAAGAGCTGGGGATTGGGCGGCCATCGACCTATGCCTCGACCATCCAGACATTGCGCGATCGCAATTATGTGCGCATGGAGAAAAATCGTTTCTTTGCAGAGGAATCAGGCAGACTTCTCACAGCATTTCTGGAGCGCTTCTTCCCGCGGTATGTAGCCTATGAATTCACCGCCGGAATGGAGGATGAGCTCGACACCGTTTCTGACGGCCGCGAGGACTGGAAGAAGCTGCTTGATGCGTTCTGGAAGGATTTCAAACCCAAAACCGAAGAGGTGATGGAGAAGAAGCCTTCCGAGGTTACAGAAGTGCTCGACGAGTATCTGTCAGACTTCCTCTTTCCCGAGCGTGAAGATGGCAAAGACCCGCGTTTCTGTCCTCTGTGCGAACAGGAAGGCCGGCCCAATGGCAGGCTTAATCTGCGCGGCGGCCGCTATGGCGCGTTTGTGGCGTGCGCAAACTATCCTGAGTGCAAGTTTACCCGCCGCTTTGCCCAACCTGGCGCTGACGGTGACGATGCGGCGGCTGACGGGCTGATGGGCGAACATCCTGAGACGGGTGCGGAAATTCACCGCAAGTCAGGCCGTTTTGGGCCGTATGTCGAAATGGTGGGAGAGGACGAAAAGAAAGTTCGCGCCTCCATTCCCAAAGATCTGGATGATTTCGATCTGGATTGGGCGGTCAAATTGCTGGGTCTGCCGCGTATTATCGGCAAGCACCCAGAAACAGACAAGGACATCGAAGCCGGATTGTGGCGCTACGGCCCTGCGGTTCGCCACGAAGGGACTTACGGCAAGCTGCAGAGCACGCGCGAAATTTTCGAGATCGGCATGAACCGCGCGGTCGATCTGCTGGCGCAATCTGCCAATCGCAAAGGCGGCGGGCGGACCAAGGCAGAGCCGATCAAGACCTTCGGCGCGCATCCGGAAAGCGGCGGCGAGATGAAGGTTATGCCGGGCCGCTACGGCCCTTACGTTACCGATGGCACGACCAATGCGACGATTCCGAAGGATATGAAACCGGAAGATGTCACAGAAGAACAAGCGGTTGAGCTGATTACCGCTCGCGCTGCCAAGGGACCCGCCAAGAAGAAAAGGCGCAAAAAGGCGCCGGCAAAGAAAAAGGCCTAGTTCCTTTGTTTCGACGCATCTTAAAGATAAAGGTAACCACGTTCCTTTGAGTTCGCTCAACTGCGGCGCGTTGGTAAATCGTCAAGGTTTGATGGCTAGTCTTCTCTGGCAAAATACGGGGAAGGCTCAAGGGCGTGATTGAAATCGAAGTCCAGAACGAGACGCACCAGACGCAAATGCGCGTGCGATTTGCCGCTGTCCCGCGGATCGGCGAAGGCTTGCGCCTGCGCGAACCGGACGGAATTTGGGCCAGCTATGACGTGCTGGACGTATGGTATCAAAAGGCTGAGTTCGGTGATGTCTGGATCCCGTTTCTGCATGTCAAGATGACCCCGGGCGAAGCGCCTGAGGATGGCCGTGAAATTTATGGCGAAGCGGTTGCGAACAGCTTCGACTTCGCAGGGGAGATCGAGCCATTCAAAATCTGATTAAACGGACGACCAAATCGCGCTTGGGGCCATTGGATCATGGCACTGATGAGCCGCGTGATCGCAAGGAAACCGTCTCGCTTCAAAGCGGCGAGGGCGCACAAATGGCGCTCCCGGTCGAAGAATTCGAAGAGGAAGATTTCTCTGCTGAAGAGGAAGCCGGCGATGTGACCACGCTGGTCGATCCCTTGGGCGATGCGCGCAAAAACACGGCTGTGCTTGACGCAGAAGAGCTTGAAAAGCGTGCCCCGCCTCGTCCAGCCGAGACAGGCGATAATCCCGACGCAATCGTGCAGGCTGCCAAGGCGATGCGCCAAAATGGCGCTTCCAGCCAGGCCAAGAGCTTGCGCTGCCTGGTGGTGGATGACAGCCGTGTGATCCGTAAGATCACAGGCACCGTTGCGAAGAATATGGGCTATGCAGTCGCAGAAGCGGAAAATGGCGAAGAAGCCCTTGCGATCTGCAAGCAAACCATGCCGGACCTGGTGATCACGGACTGGGATATGCCGGAGATGGACGGGTTGTCGTTCGTCACAGCCTTGCGCGCGATCCCTGCATCCACTGCGCCTAAAGTGGTGTTCTGCACGTCCAAAGGCGAGCATTCCGACATTCACAAGGGTATCGCGGCAGGGGCGGATGATTATATCGTCAAGCCGTTCAAGGAAGAGGGCCTTCGCGCTAAGCTAGAGCAATTGGGGTAGGGGTTACTTCACCCAATCCAGTCCGATTTCCTCGAACAGTTCTTTGTCCTCGGCCCAGTTCTCGCTGACCTTAACGTGCAGGAACAGGTGAACTTTCACGCCTAGCAGCTCGGCGAGTTCTGTGCGCGCGGCCTCGCCGATCATCTTGATGCGGTTGCCGCCTTTGCCAAGCACTATGG
>WTKI01000059.1 GCA_011524425.1 Altererythrobacter sp.
CCTCAGCCTCAACCCTTGCAAGCGAGCGCAGTGGAAATCGCCAGCCATGCTGTGATTATTCTTGGCAAGCCGGGCAGCGGCAAATCAACCTTGGCAATGGCTCTGATTGATCGCGGTGCGCGATTAATAGGTGATGACGGCGTGATGATATTTGCGAGGGATGAACGTGTTTGGGTTGAGCCTCACCCCAACATCGCAGGCAAGATAGAAGTTCGCGGCGTGGGGATTGTAGAGCTGCCAGTGGCAACAGCACCTGCTGCGCTTATCATTGACTTGGACGAGAAATCGGAACGGTTGCCAGAGAAAGTCGCCTCCCGCATCCTTCTCGGCTGTGAAATTCCGGCTCTTGGTCTTGGCGGCTCTGATAGCGCTTCCTTGCCTTTGCGTGTGGAATGGGGCTTACGCGAGCATGGATTGTCTAAGGCCAAAGAATGAATGAGCGAGCATCTTCCAATGGCAACAATGCGCTAAGCGGTGGCAGCGCTAAACAGCGCTTGCTGCTGCTCACAGGTCTGTCAGGAGCTGGCAAGTCAACTGCACTGGATGTTCTGGAGGATCTGGGCTGGGAAGTGATCGATAACTTTCCTGTTCGATTGCTGGAAGGACTGGTCTCCGGCGTCGAAACGCAGCCTGGCATGCTGGCTATCGGCTTTGATTCTCGTACCCGCGGCTTTGTACCGCATGAAGTGCTCGCACTCATCGAGCGCTTGTCAAATCGCGAGGATCTGGAAGTATCCACTCTGTTTATTGATTGCGCGACTGACGAGTTGGAGCGGCGCTATAATGAAACGCGCCGCCCCCATCCCATGGCGAAGGAGCGCCCACTGCAGGACGGAATTCGCGCAGAGCGAGATCTACTTGAACCGTTGCGGCGCCAGGCGGATAGGCTGATCGAGACAACCGCGCTCAACAGCAATGATTTACAAAATCAAATGCGAGAGCTGTTCGCTCAGCCAGAAAACGCGCCAACAACAGTAACCATTTCCAGTTTTGGCTTCGCGCGCGGGATGGTCCCTCTCGCCGATCTGGTGTTCGACATGCGCTTTCTCGACAACCCGCACTGGGTCCCGGAATTGAAAAAGCAAACCGGGCTTGATGCTGCAGTTCAAGAGCACATTAAAGCAGACCCAGCGTTCCAGCAGGCCTTTCAGGATATTGCCGACCTGGTTGCAAAACTGCTCCCGCTATATGCAGCACAGGGCAAAGGGTATGTACATGTTGCGTTTGGGTGTACCGGGGGGAGACACCGTTCAGTCTTCTGCGCTGAACACTTGGCTCAAGGCTTGCGCGCCTTGGGATTTTCGCTCACTGTCCGCCACCGAAATCTTGGATCACGGGGAGTCGATGCTGTGGAAGGCACGGCGCGATGAGGATCCTTAGGCAATCACAATGGCAAGACAGCCCGGCTGCTGCATCTGTGCCGAACAGTAATGGGTTGAAACTCCACTCATGATTGGCTTGATCCTTGTGACGCATGGCGATTTAGCGAAGCATTTCGTCGATGCGATGGAGCATGTCGTAGGCAAACAAACAGCGGTTGAAACGGTCTGTATTGGTCCAAACGACGATATGGAGCAGCGCCGTACAGAAATTGCCAACGCGATCACATCAGTCGACAGCGGTGATGGTGCGATAATTCTGACCGACCTGTTTGGAGGCACCCCTTCCAATCTGGCAATTTCGTTGCTGGAGACAGGCCGGGTGGAAGTGATCGCAGGGATCAACTTACCGATGCTGATCCGTCTTGCGGGTGCACGCAACAGCTTGGGCGTCGTTGAACTTGTGGAAGCGGCTCAGACTGCCGGCAGAAACTATATCACAGTCGCAAGTGAATTCCTTGGCAATGATCCGGCTGCGGGAAAAACCAAAGCCAAGGCCAGTTCATGAGCGAAGAGCGCAAGACCTGCATCATCGTTAACAAGCGCGGCCTTCATGCCCGTGCCAGCGCAAAATTTGTCGGCGCTGTGAGCGCGTTGCCTGATGGTGTCAGCGTCAAGGTGGCGAAAGACGGAAATGAGGCCGCTGGAGGCTCGATCCTCGGATTGATGATGCTGGGCGCAGCCAAAGGCGACGAAGTGGAACTGATTGTTTCTGGCGCGGATGCAGTGTCTGTCTTAAGCGATCTCGCTGCCATGGTCGAAGACGGTTTCGGCGAGGAATGACTGCCCCGCCTTCTCAGGGCGACCGGAGATAGAAGATGCGGCGCGAAATCACCGGTTTTTCCAATCCGACAGTCAAGTATCTGCGTTCCCTTCGCGAGAAAAAGCACCGCAAATCGTCGGGCAAATTTCTGGCTGAAGGCTTGCGACTGCTGACCGATGCTCGTGAGTGCAGTCATGTGCCGGAAACCCTTGTGCTGTCTTCTGCGCGCGATCCGCATAGCTTGCTAGAAGCGCTGGAAGCAGAAGTTTTGGCAACGGGCGGCGAAGTGATTGAGACCTCGCCCGATATCCTGGCCAAGATTACTGGCAAATCGAACCCGCAAGCGGTTGCAGGCGTGTTCGCAGAATTTGATACATCGCTTACCGGCATTGACCGGACAGCTGCGGATATCTGGCTGGTCGCACAGGCGCTGCGCGATCCGGGCAATTTGGGAACTATGCTCCGCACAGGCGATGCTGTCGGCGCTGGCGGGCTGATTCTGCTTGACGATTGTGCAGATCCGTTTTCGGTTGAGGCTGTGCGCGCCAGCATGGGAGCGGTGTTCACGCAAAAGGTGGCACGCGCGCCTTGGGCTGAGTTTGAGAGCTGGCTGCGCAAAGGACCCGGCCAGTTGGTCGCGGCGAGCTTGCGCGATGCGGTGCCCTATCGCGGCGCGCCCTATGTTGCCCCGTGCTTCATCCTGGTCGGCAACGAATCGCAAGGTTTGCCAGAGGCGTACGAAGCAGCCTGCGATTTGCGCGTAACCATGCCGATGAAAGGCCGTGCGGATTCGCTCAATGCCGCCATGGCAGGCGCTGTTCTGGCATACGAGGTGCTCGCGGTCTTGGAGGGCTAACCCGCCCTACTCCGCCGCTTCTTTCGATCCATCGGTGAGCAAATCCTCGGTCGTGTAACGCGGCGCCGCTTCGACCAAGGGTTCATCTTCAATTTCGCGCTTGCCGATTTCGATGCCCTTGTCTGCCAA
>WTKI01000392.1 GCA_011524425.1 Altererythrobacter sp.
CTGCATTCAGCGAACAGATGTTGATCCACGAAAATGCTTGCGTGGCAATCGACAAGGAGATGCCTTTAGACCGTGCCGCTGTAATCGGCTGCGCGGTGACAACAGGGGCTGGCACAGTCTTTAACGCGGCCAAGGTAACGCCGGGTCAAAGCGTGGCGGTGATCGGTTGCGGCGGCGTGGGCCTTGCCACAGTCAATGCAGCGAAGATTGCAGGGGCCGGCAAAGTAATCGCGGTTGATCCTCTGCCTGAAAAGCGTGAGCTTGCTAAAGTGTTGGGCGCAACCCACACTGTTGACGCGATGGCGGAAGATGCAGCGCAGCAAATCATCGACATCTCTGGCGGCGGTGTCGATTTTGGCATCGAAGCGGTTGGACGTCAGGCAAGCGCAGACTTGGCAGTCGCAGGATTGCGGCGCGGCGGAACCGCCATCATCCTCGGCATGATGCCGCTCGATTGCAAAGTGGGCTTGAGTGCCATGGACCTACTAGGCGGGAAAAAGCTGATGGGTGCGATCATGGGCATGAACCACTTTCCTGTTGATCTGCCACGACTGGTTGATTTCTATATGCGCGGCTTGCTCGATCTCGATACGATCATCGCAGAACGCATTCCGCTAGACCATATTAACGACGGATTTGACAAAATGCGCGAAGGCCATTCCGCGCGCAGTGTGGTGGTGTTTGACTGATGAGTGACAATGAAGCCCCGGACATTGATTTTGACAAAGAGATGGTCGGGACAGTCGAGGTCCCAGAGCGCGATAAGCTCGACCTGGGAAAACTGACCGCATGGTTCGAAGCGAATGTTGAAGGCTTTGAAGGCCCGATCAGTTACACTAAGTTCAAAGGCGGGCAGTCCAACCCCACCTACAAGATCGAGACCCCCTCAGCCAGCTACGTCTTGCGCCGCCAGCCCTTTGGCAAACTGTTGCCAAGCGCGCATGCTGTCGACCGCGAATACAAAGCGATGACAGGGCTTTACCCCACGGGGTTTCCCGTGCCGCAGACCTTTGGCTTGTGCGATGATCCCGATGTAATCGGATCGAAATTCTTTGTGATGAGCATGGCCGATGGGCGTTCCTTGTGGAATGGCGCCTTGCCCGGAAGCTCGCCTGAGGAACGGCGCGAACTCTATAACGCGTTAATCGACACAATGGCTGACCTTCATCTCAATAAGCCAGATGACATCGGCATGAGCGATTATGGCAAACCGACCGATTATTGCGCGCGCCAGATCAATCGGTGGTCGAAGCAGTACAAGCTGTCTGAGACAGAGCTTATGCCAGAGATGGAAAAGCTCATTGAATGGCTGCCTGAAACCATCCCGCCGCAGCATGAAAGCAGTGTCGTCCACGGCGATTACCGGCTCGACAATGTTATTTTTCACAAGACAGAAAACCGCGTGATCGCAGTTCTGGATTGGGAGCTTTCCACGCTTGGCGATCCCATTGCCGATTTCAGCTATCTCATGCTTAACTGGTTCCAGCCAGCAGATGGAAGAGCCGGATTGTTAGGCCATGATCTCAAAGCTCTCGGCATTCCATCTGTAGACGAAGCGGTTGAACGCTATGTTGCGCGCACAGGCTATCCGGTCCCGCCAATGGATTGGTACTTTGCCTATAACCTGTTCAGGCTTGCCGGGATCATGCAAGGCATCAAAAAGCGCGTTATTGATGGCACAGCTTCGTCTGCCCATGCCAAAGCGATGAGCGAGCGGGTGAAACCCCTTGCAGAGCGCGCTTATCAGTTCGCGCTTTCTGCTGGGATGCCTGCATAGTCCAGTAGCAGTTTATAGCGATCACGCTTGCGACACGCGCCGCAGCCCGCTAGCAGCGCGCGACGCATTATGTCCTGCTGAACTCAAGGAAAGAATCCCATGTCGAGCGAACTTGCTGCACAGATCGAAACAGCCTGGGAAAATCGTGCTGAAGTCACCCCTGCCAGCAGCGATGTGAAAGAAGTTGTCGATGCGGCTTTGGCAATGCTCGACAGCGGAGAAGCGCGCGTTGCAGAGCCGCTTTCCGATGGCAGCTGGCAGGTCAATCAATGGCTCAAGAAAGCCGTACTGCTGTCATTCCGCTTGCGCGACAATATCGTGATGGAAGGAGCTTCTGCAGGCGCTCCGGCCTTTGACAAAGTGCCAAACAAGTTTTCCGGCTGGGGTGACAATCGCTTCGCAGAGGCTGGATTTCGTGTTGTGCCTGGCGCGGTTGCGCGGCGCGGCAGCTTCATCGGTAAAGGCGTGGTGCTGATGCCAAGCTTTGTAAACATCGGCGCTTATGTCGATGAAGGAACAATGGTCGATACCTGGGCGACGGTTGGATCATGCGCGCAGATCGGCAAGAATGTGCACATCTCTGGCGGTGCAGGCATTGGCGGCGTGCTTGAGCCGCTGCAGGCAGAACCTGTGATTATCGGTGACGGCGCCTTCATCGGAGCGCGCAGCGAAGTGGCCGAAGGGGTTCGCGTAGGCGAAGGCGCGGTCCTTTCCATGGGCGTTTATCTCGGCGCGTCCACAAAGATCGTCGACCGTTCAACAGGCGAAGTGCATATGGGCGAAGTGCCGCCTTATGCCGTTGTCGTTCCCGGCAGCCTACCGGGTAAAGCTTTGCCTGACGGCACGCCTGGTCCGAGCCTATATTGCGCTGTGATCGTTAAGACTGTTGATGCTCAAACCCGCTCGAAAACGGGGATCAATGAGCTACTCCGCGATTAAGCGTTGGCCGGATAGCGGAACATTCAGTCGCTTCCTTCGTAGAATCCCATAAGAGTGCTGCATGGGGCGGCACGTATGGGAGGTTATGATGAGCGACCAAGACGAAGCCATTCACATTGAAGATGACGATGCGCGCGCTGCTGTCACAAACACCAATTTGCGCTGGGTTCTGGCCTTTGGACTACTGCTCGCAGTGATCGCAATGTCTGCTGTGTGGATCATCCCAGCCTTGTGGGGCTGACGCGCAGCCAAATTTACTCTGCTGCGATGAGCGATTCTATAGCGCGTGGACCTTCCACTGCCTGAATGGCATTCGCGATTGTTTCCGCTTCGCGCAGTGCCCGCATGATGTTGCCTGATGCAATCTTTTGAAGCTCGTCTTG
>WTKI01000113.1 GCA_011524425.1 Altererythrobacter sp.
GCCTGATTGGTAATCATTGGTGCGCGGCTGCCACGCTTTGCGGCGCTCCTCCAGGACAGTGGCGTCGACTTCCAGATCCATCGTCCCTGCTTCTGCGTCTATGGAGATGATATCCCCATCCTCTACCAGCGCGATGGGGCCGCATTCGGCCGCTTCTGGCCCAACATGGCCAATACAGAAGCCGCGCGTTGCACCAGAGAAACGTCCGTCTGTAATCAGCGCTACGCTTTCCCCCATGCCCTGACCATAAAGCGCCGCCGTGGTCGCTAGCATTTCGCGCATGCCCGGCCCGCCCTTGGGGCCTTCATACCGGATGACGACTACGCCGCCTTCTTTGATTTGGCGTTGCTCAACCGCTTTGAAAGCGTCTTCTTCGCAGTCAAAACATTGCGCAGGGCCGGAGAATTGCAGCTTGCTCATCCCGGCGACCTTCACAATCGCTCCGTCAGGGGCGAGCGAGCCTTTCAGGCCAACCACACCGCCAGTTTCCGTAATAGGGTTAGAGACTTCGTAGATCACCTTCTGGTCAGGGTTCCAAGTGATCTCGTCCAGATTTTCGCCAATAGTCTTGCCCGAAACTGTCATCGGCTCGGGATCGAGGAATCCGCCGTCAAGCAGCGTCTTCATCACCATGTAAACGCCGCCAGCCTCGTGCATGTCACGTGCGACATATTTGCCGCCCGGTTGCAGGTCCGCGATGTAAGGCGTGGATTTGAAGATTTCAGCGACGTCGAAAAGGTCGAATTCGATGCCGCATTCGCTTGCCATTGCCGGGAGGTGCAAAGCCGCATTGGTCGACCCGCCGGTTGCCGCGACGACGCGCGCTGCATTTTCAAACGCAGCCTTCGTGCAGATATCGCGCGGGCGCAAATTGCGCTCCAACAACTCCATAATCTGCTTGCCGGCAGCAATCGCCACCTCTTCGCGCGATTTGTAAGGAGCAGGCGCCATGTTGCTGTTTGGCAAGCTCAAACCGATGGCTTCACCAACGCAGGCCATAGTATTGGCTGTAAACTGCCCGCCACACGCGCCGTGCCCCGGGCAAGCGACCTTTTCCAGCGCGATAAGCTCTTGCAAAGGACAATTTCCCGCAGCGAACTGTCCGACGGCTTCGAACACATCCTTCACCGTGACATCCTTCTCGTGAAAAACGCCTGGAAGGATCGAGCCGCCATAAACAAAGATCGAAGGCACATTCAGCCGCAGCATCGCCATCATCATGCCCGGCAAGCTTTTGTCGCATCCGGCAAAGCCAACCAGCGCATCATAGCAATGCCCGCGCACTGAAAGTTCGACCGAATCTGCGATGACTTCGCGGCTTACCAGCGAGCTTTTCATGCCCTGGTGGCCCATTGCGATCCCGTCTGTCACAGTGATGGTGTTAAAGCGGCGCGGTGTCCCCCCGCCTTCAACCACGCCTTCGCGGCAGATATTGGCTTGCGCATCCAAAGCCGTGTTGCACGGCGCGCTGTCATTGCCGGCAGAGGCCACTGCGACAAACGGACGAGCAATCTCTTCCTCGGTCATGCCCATGGCATAGTAATAGGAACGGTGCGGAGCCTTTTCGGGTCCTACAGACACATGGCGCGATGGCAGCTTGGATTTATCAAAGCGGGACATAATGTTTCTCGTGAACTGGATTACACGAAACGGCCCCTGCCTTTACTCGAGCGCGAGCGCAACCCTTCCTGCAACATCTGCGATCATTGCAGCCCATCGAGACTGCTCTGCCCGCGTCGAAATCAGGTCCTGCCGAACCTCTAAAGCAAGATAGGCTCGCCCGTGCGCTTCGGCATGGCGGTTCATCGTCGCATTGAGCTCTTTGCCTGAATAGGGCTGATTATCGCCCACATTGAGGCCAAGCTCGCCAAACATGCGAATAGCATGGCGGGCTGCGCGATCATCCTGATTGTAGAGCAATGCGCATTCCCATGGACGATCTTCATCACTCGTTGCAAGCTTCGGCGTGAAAGAGTGCAAGGACACAATCAGCTTAGGGTCTTGCGGTTCAAGCCATTGGCTCAAGGCTTCGTGATAGGGACGGTGAAATCTTTTCAGACGGCCCTCAATATCGGCGCCGATATTTCCGGGTATCAAGTGCCCATCACTTTCCATGGGCACTACGCCCTTATGGTCCTCTTCACGGTGCAGATCACACACAAGCCTGCTAACAGTGGCGAGATGAGCTGGAATATGGTGACGGCGCGCTAATGGTTCAGCGATCCCGTCAACGCCAATATCGACCGCTATGTGCTGCTCCAGAAGCTCTGCTGCGATGCCGAGTTCAATATCGTCCGGCACATGATTGGATGCATGGTCTGCCACACACACAATGGCACCGCGCCGCGCAGTGCCCAATTGGCGATAGGGCAAACCATCAGTTATCATTGCAAGCCGCTTACCTTAGAATTCCAGACATTTGCCACCATTGTGGCTCGCGCTCTTTTAGCACACGAGCGGCTCTGTCACGATGCTCAGCGCTTTCATAGAGCGCAAAGCAGGTCGCCCCGGAACCGGACATCTCGCACATCCACGGATCAGTCTGACTCAAGCGCTCCAATACGTCCGCGATCGCAGGGCATAGCTCGATTGCGGGCGTGCGCAGATCATTGCGGCCATTTTGGGCGATTTCGCGTGCGGTACCCTTGGGCAGTGCCCCACGATCCTCGCCATCCCATCCTTTGAAGACTGGTCCGGTTGGCAGCGGAATCCGCGGATTGACGAGCAGTACCGCCATGCCTTTCATGTCATTTTCGACCGGCTTGAGCTCCGTTCCAGTCCCTGTCCCGATCGCCATCTCGCTGCGCACACAAGCGGGAACGTCCGCGCCGAGACGTTCGGCGAGGTCTTCCCACTTGTCCGGCAGTCCTGTAACTTGTTCGATGATGCGGAAGACCGCGCCTGCATCGGCAGAGCCTCCGCCCAGACCCGCCGCAACGGGCAAGTTCTTCTCAAGGGTAACATGCAGTCCCTGCGAACGCGGCAGACCCGCCATCGCACGATTGACGAGATTTCCGAGTGGATTGTCGAGTGTACCTGCAAACTCGCCTAGCACTTCAAAACGATCCGCATCGGATGGCTT